>JABRVX010000059.1 GCA_039961735.1 Fimbriimonadia bacterium | reverse complement strand
CATCTTCATCGTGGACGTGGAACGATTCGAGAGGATCTAGCCGCATTCGAGACCATCATCGGCCACGCCGATGCCAAGCGCCTGCTTGCTCGTGCACTCCAAAGCGGCCGCGAGCCACACGCCTTCCTGTTCGTCGGGCCCAGCGGCGTCGGCAAGACCGCTGTCGCGAGCGCGTACTGCCGCGCTCTGCTCTGCGAGGGTCGCACCGGATGTGGGGAGTGCTCCTCGTGTAAGCGATTGGGCTCGGGCTCGCATCCTGACTTCGTGCGCATCTACCCAGGGCAGCGGGTGGACCCGGACGACAAGGGAGAGGCCATCCAGATCAAGGCGGTGCGCCGGCTAGTGCTGCCGCGCGTGACGGTCGGACCTGCCATCGGAGACCTTGTCGCCGTGCTCATTCAGCAGGCCGAGCGCATGACATGGGGGGCGGCGAATGCCCTGCTCAAGACCCTGGAGGAGCCGCCGGAGTGGATGCGCCTCGTTCTCACGGCCAGTGCATCGGATGCGGTGCCACCCACGATCCTGTCGCGCTGCACGTTGGTAGCCTTCGGCCAGGTGTCGCACCAGGAGCTTCAGGAGGGGTTGGCCCGCCTGTTTGGGGCGACCGAAGAGGTGGCGAAGGACGTGGCGTTCCTTGCTGCCGGGTCCCCTGGCCGAGCGATCGCGCTGTTAGAAGACCCGGACGCAAGGGATAGGGCCCGCCGCATGGCCGAGTTCGTCGGGGACCTTGCGAAGGCTACACGGGCGGAGGCCCTGTCTATTGCCGAGCGGCTGCAGGAGGCGGCGTCATCGCAAGGATCGGGGGAAGAGCTGAGTGCTCGCGCGGCTCTTGCCGAGTCGCTGGCCCATCTGGCGCAGTGCTTTCGAGACGCGGCGGCGCTGCGGCTCAGGGCGGACCCTCTGAGCCTGGCGGTGCCGATGGCGCAGGATGCGCTGCGGCGGCTCTCGGAGCGTGCCCCAGCCGGTCACTGGTGTGCGTGTGCAGAGCAGGCTCTGGAGGCTCGGAACCGCGTTCTCGGGAACGCGAGCGCCCGGTATCAGCTCGACGCGTTGCTGACGTCCGTCGTGGCTGGCCTGGGAGACTAACTCTTCGCCACGGGTCGGCATCGGTGCTTTGATGGCCCGTCGCCCGGCGCGCTCCGGGCGAGCGCACGAGGGTCGGGCTGGAGCGCGCTTGGTGAGGCCAAAGGGGCGAGAACCCGCTTGGCCCCTCCCACTGCGGAAGTTGGGCTAGCCAGCCGGACATCCGCAGTCACCAATGAACTCCGGGAGAAGCCCAGCAGGGGCCGTATGGGCGACCCCCGAAAACAGACCAGTACGAGGTGCTGGATGTCGCAGACAACTGTGGCATACTAGTATTGGAGCCCGAGATGGATTGGCACCCAGGACCGGTAGTGTCAAACTTCGATGACCGGGACCACCAAGGTGGCATGCCTCTCGCTAGAGAGGCACTGACCCGGCGATTCGCGTGGGCGCCCGTCCTCGTAGTCGTCGCGGTGGTGGTTGTGGCGATCGGGGGCGCGGCCTTCGGCGATGAGCACCGCGATCACCGACCAGGTGCGCGTGCGATTGGTCTTCGTCACCCACCCGACATGTCCAGAGTGTCGCCCTTTGCAGGCCCGCATCGCTGGGACCCAGTCCGTTGAGGTCCTAGACTGGTCCAAGCCGGACGATCGTGCGGAGGTCCGCCGGCTTCGCGCAGCGGGTGGTTCCTCTGTCGCTGGCCGCGAAGGGATTGCGCTACCCCTGTTGCTCGCGTGCAGCCACAAGGGCGCGTGCAAGGAGTGGGTCGGTCCCGCTTCGGTCCGCCGCGCCCTGACCGGGCTTGGCGTCTGACGAGAGCACACCTTTCCGTCGGGCCAGTTGTCCGTTGCCGTACTGGGCATGGCTGCCGGGCTACTATTGGCACCGCTGGTCCGCGCCGTTGCGCCTCTTTCTTGCTTGTTGCTGCTACGGGGGCTGTGACGAAACTGGGAGAACAGTGCTCCGCGTGCGGGTCGGCGACGAGCGCGATGACGTTGCTGATCCACGCAGACAGAGACCCGATCGTGATCGCTGTGCCGGGGGAGCCGACGATGTGTGAGTCGATGTCGCAGGCGGCGCGGCTCCCTTGGCATGGCGTATCGATGTGACGGAGGACACTGCAATGAGGAAGCAAGCTAGAGAAGCGCCGCCGGGAGCCGCCGTAGCATTCACTTTGGTCGAGTTGCTCGTAGTGTTGGCCATCGTGGCCGCTCTCGCAGGAATCATTCTGCCAGTGGTGACTGCGGCGAAACGAAGGGCGCAAGAGATTCCCTGCACCACCAACCTGCGTAACCAGTGGGTGGCGCTATCGCTCTACTGCGATGACCGCGGTAGCGGGTGGGTCCATGCTCCTCTGTACCTCTCGGAGATTCGCCCCTATCTTCGGTGCGACGAGGTTTTCCTGTGCCTGGCCGATCCCCGACCGAGGGGGCTGCCTCTTTACCCACTCGTCATCCAGTCACTGCCGTCGGTCAAGAACGAGATCTTGGTCCCCTACCAAGTCAGCTATGTCTACGCCCGGCAGTGTCGCCCGCTCAACGCGGAGCTGACTTGGATGCGTTTCCTGCGCAGTCACCCGCGAATCGGGGTTGTGGCGTGTCTTTGGCATGGAGGAAAGTGTTTCGAGTTTCCGCCCTGGATCGACCCGTATCCGGTCCCGGTTTATGTTGGACGAGTGCTCCGTGTCCGCACGGACGGAACGGTGGAGGCAGGGCCGGGCATTGCTCGGGAGCGCTGCGGGTTCAACATAGGTGAAGTCTTCCTACGAGGTGGAAGGGAATGAAGGATGCCTCCAGCGCCGTGTGGCAACAGCGGTTGCAGAACGCCTCACTCGCAATGGGGATCTGGTTCGGGGCCGGCATCCTGGCTGCGGTCCCCTTGTTGGCGCTGGGCGTGCTCACGCGAACCTGGTCCCGCATGGACATCCTGAGCGTGCTGACGGTCGGAGTGGCGGCGCTCGTGCTGCTCGGCCCCGTATGCCACCTGCTGCGGCGCGCGGCGGTCTGGGCGGTTGCCCTGTCGGCTCTCCTGTTAGGCGCGTTCTACTGGCTCCTCATGTACACCGTAATGGGTCACATCGAGTTGAGCGAGGTAAATGGAGTCACCCGAGTGTACAGCGCTCTATGCCCGTTTCTGTTAGGAGCCGCGACCGGATGGCTGATACTGCTCGGCTATCGGTGGCACGGCTGGTTGCCGAGTTCGGACAAGCGCTGAGGCAAAGGCGTCTCAAAAGGTCCAACGCTGTCGGGGTCTGACAGCAGGCCCAGCCTGCCACGGCTTGCTTGGCCGGGCTACGCCTCGGTCAGAAGACCGTCTTTTGCGGGGGCCAGGCCGTCCAGCCACTTGCGGAGAACGAGGTGTGCGACGCCGTTCGCCGCGCCCCACTCCTCCGATTCGGACACCGTGAGGCGCATGTTGTCGTACACGTCCGGGTCTACGCCAAGGCGAACCGTGCGGCGGACCACGTCGAGGTTTAGAAGCCCGGAGGTCACGAGCTGCCCGGCCACCAACACGGTTCGTGGGCGCAGCAGTCCGCCGATGGTGCTGATGGCGTCCCCGACCGCCTCGCTGACGTCGCTCACGATACGGAAGGCAAGGGTGTCGCCCGCCTGAGCCGCCCTGGCGATTAGTCCGGGGGTCAACGCATCGAGGTCGCCACCGAGCATGTCTAGCAGCAAGCACGGCCCGCAGTGCTCCAGTGCCCGTCGGGTGTTTGCCGTGAGCCGCTCCAACGCCACGATCTCCTCCAGGCGTGCCGTCTTCGCCCCTCCACGTCCGTTGGGGCTCACCAACAGGTTCCGAACGTCCAGCGGCGCGCCGTCCGACCCGCGGTAGAGAGTGCCGAAGACAGAGAGCGCGCCACCCAACTCGCTGCCGAGCTCTAACAGGAGGCAGGTCTGCTCCCTCAGCGCGGGGTTCTGATACACGTCCCAGATGAGCCTGGCGCGAGTCACATGGTCAATCGCTATGACCTTGTCGTCGAACATCTTCTCCAGAAGGTCCAGGAAGTTCCTCTCCGGAACGTTATCGGAGTTCGGGTAGTTGCGGGCGATCCCCGAGTCGCTGTACACGATGCCGGACAGCGCGACGCCCGCCCCGATGATCTGTTCCTTGCTGATCCCAGCCATCTCGACAGCGGCATCAATCCCTGCCTTCATCTCGTCTGCGAGGCCGTTACCCGGTGGAAGCTCGGACGTATGGTGCTGCGCCAACATCTCGCCGTCCGGGTTCACCACGACCGTACGAATCCCGTCGTTGGTGACCGCCTGACCCACGATCAGCGCCTTCTGCGCCGATAGGCGAAGCTGTACGGGCCTGCGGCCCCCGAGGGACACTGCGCGACCGGACTCGCGAAGCCAGCCTGAGTTGATGAGCCTTCGAATCACGAGCGAGATCGCTGCGGGGCTTTGACCCAGTCGTTGCGCGAGTTCTTGACGGGTGATGTCGGGGAACTCGTGGACGTAACGTATCAACTGACGCTCGACGCGCCAGGCTCCAGGGGTTCGCTTTCTTCGACGAGCCATTATGTGATGTTCCTCATAACCGCGCAGGTATGAACGTCGAACTTTATTGGAATTTGAGTACGGCAATCAACGCATTTTGCCGGAGCGTGCCCGTCAGGGCAGATGGACCTTTGCTTACAACGTACCTAGCATACATCTAGGATATGGGTCAAGTCAATACCAGGGGCCACAGGTGCACCAAGTTCGCACAAACTTATCCCGAACTTCGTCGGCTCGCCGCCTCTCGCTCAACCCGCTTGGTCATGCCCGCCGAACTGCCTGAACGTGGGCTCGGGGGAACTCTGAGCAGGAGGATTGCGTAGACCACGGAATAGAGGGATGTCACAACGATGACCGTTGCTCGTGAGGCTGCCGCCATAAAGGCTCTTGATCAAGCACTCTTCGAGGACCTCCTGCGAAAGCATCATCGGCAAGCATACAACCTCGCGTATCGCATGACCGGTAACGAGGCCGACGCTGAGGACTTGGTCCAAGAGGCTTTCGTCCGAGCCTACCGCTTCTTCGACCGCTACGACACACGCCTTCCTTTCACCAGTTGGCTCTATCGCATCATGACCAACGCCCACATCGACGTGTTACGCCGTCGCTCGCGTATGCGGACCGTGTCACTCGATGAACCAGTGAAAGGCGACGACGGCGGATCGTCCCTTGCTTGGGAGCTGCCGGACGAAGGACCGAATCCGGAGGAGATCCTTCTATCCGACGTCCTGGACGAGACCCTGCAGAGGGGACTGGCCTCTCTGCCGGACCCGTTCCGCTGGGCGGTGCTGCTGGCCGACGTGGAAGGTCTCTCCTACGACGAGATATCCGATGTAATGAACTGCTCCGTGGGCACGGTGCGCTCGCGCATCCACCGGGGCAGGAAACTGCTGCGAAGCTTCTTGAGCAAGCAGAAGGGTTTTGAGGCTGCGATGAACTCGAGGTGTGATTCATGAATTGCAGGTATGTGGAAAGTCGGCTCTCCTGCTATGTGGACGAGGAGCTGACCGGCTTCGAGATGATGCTGGTTCGTAGGCACCTTGCGAGATGCGAGGCGTGCGAGCGAGAACGGCAGAACATCCTATCCACGAAGCGCCTGCTCAGCTCTCTACAGTGTGTGCCCACTTGCGAAGGCTTCGAGGGACGCCTGCTGAACGCCGTGCTCGGGACGCAATCGGCACACTGGTGGGAGCGGTTGCGCAAAGAGGCGCGCGCGAACTGGCTCGCATGGTCATTCGGCCTGTGTGGTCTAGCTGCCGCCGTCATCATCTGGGTGGTGCCGGAGCAGCGCGACCTCTTCACCAAAGGGCCCGGCAGCTATGATGCCGCGATGCAGGGCGGTAGCCGCTACCCGGCGCCTCAACTCGATAGCGAAACCCGTAAGTTGCTCGAAGACCACTATGACCGACGGCCGGACATGCCCGATGTCGTGGTGCCCGAGAAGCATTCGATTCCCGTCATATTCGAGCGGTAGGACGCTCTTGGGGGCAGCATGAACCTCGGCCGTATCCCTATGCTTTGGCTTGGGGTGTTCAGTCTCGCACATGCAACCTCTCCCGCGGAACTACTGGCCTCGGCCCTCACCGCGCACGTGAAGACGCCCCTCTCCGCCATGCAGCGTGTGCGCGTGCTCCAACACGGCACGCTGGTGGAGTACCGCGTGCTGGTGGAGCAAGACGGCAAGGGTTCCGCTCGCTACGAGGTGCTCGCTCCGCTCCGGCACAAGGGTATGGTCCTGGTCGAGGATGCCAATCGGCAGACGCGGTTCGACCCCAGCACGAATCGGTGCGAAGTACAACCTTCCGCACGTTCTGCTGCACAGCAGGTCGTCGAACGGCGAAGGCCCGCTTTGATCAAGAGCAACTACCGACTCGCGGTGAGCGGGCAAAGTACGGTGGGGGGGCGAAGGGCAACGGTTATCACAGCCAAACCCCTCGCAGAAGGGGCGCTAAACAGGACGTACTGGCTCGATGCCGAGCGAAATATCATTCTCAGGATGCGCATTACTGGGGAGGACGGCGAGCTTCTTTACGATCGGGAGCTCATGTTCCCCCGATTCGACGTCAAACTGCGCCCGGAGACCTTCGCCGCTCGATTCGGCTGTGGCGTGGACGTGACGCAGCGGCCGGCGCCCAAGTTCTTCACTTCATTGTCGGCGCTGTCCCGGGACGTGGGGTTCGACATTCTCACCCCACAGGAACTTCCCGTGGGCCTCAGCTTCCTCTATGCCGAATCCATGGAGACGCCAAGCGGCAAGACTGCGGTGCTTCGCTACTCCGACGGTCTGGCCCAGGCATCGGTGTACCAGGTCAAGAGTTCTGTGCTGGTTCCGACCACGAACGCCTTTGCCGGAGCCGATCGGGCCGCCGTGTTCTCGCGCCATGGGTCCAAATACACGATAGTCGGGGACTTGGGAGAGAGCGGAATGAGTCGGCTCGTAGCCGGCTTTGAGAGGGCAGACAAGGCGCGCCAACACCGCTGGGCCGCCGAGCTGGCGAAGCAGTTACGAGCACCGGAGGCCGAAGTGCATCGTCTGCTGGACGCAGGAATGGACCTGAACGATGCAGCTTTCCTGCTGGTAGTGAGGGCCGAGTCGCGCGCTCAGCTCGGCAGTCTAAAGCAGTGGTGGCTTGCCGGACTGACCCGGCAAGAGATCGTTGACCGAAGTCGCGCGGATTGGAGCGCTGTGCAGAAGCGGATTCGTACAGTATCACTGAGTAGATAGAAGTCAGGAAGGATACGGGAGGTAACCAAGTACCATGAAGGGCTGGTTGAGCCGGTTGTTTCAGACACCCGCCGGCATGTACATCTCGATCGGGATGCTGATCGGGGCTACCGCTACCGTCGCGATCATCAGCTATCGAGCCGTTCCCGCTCAGGCTGGGATCGTGACGGCATCATCGCTGACCAATGCCGAAGAGGCCACGCTCGCGACCATCGAGAGTGCGTTCACGAAGATCGTGGAGCAGACATCGCCTGCGGTTGTGAGCATTCAGGCGAAGAAGGACATGGCCGCGTCGGGTATCAGCATCTTCGGGTCGGTGCCGTCATTGCAGGGGCAAGGCTCCGGCGTGGTCATCCGTAGCGATGGGTGGATCCTGACCAACGATCACGTGGTCCGTGGCGCCGACAAGGTGACAGTCGAGTTTGCGGACGGACGACGCCTGGAGGGCACCGTGCGCCGTGACTACTTGGGCGACGTGGCAGTGGTCAAGGTGGATGCAAACAACCTGCCCACGCTACAGCTGGCGAACTCGGACGAGGTCAAGCCGGGTCAGTTCGCGATCGCCATCGGCAGCCCGTTCGGGCTCGAGAACACGGTTACGATCGGGCACATCAGCGCAATCAGCCGAGCACAGTACGTACCGGACTCCACACCCCGTCTGCTGATGCCTAGGGGGCAGGACCCGCGGAATCTGCCGCCGGGACGCTACTACCCGACGCTGATCCAGACCGATGCCGCGATCAATCCCGGGAACTCCGGCGGCCCGCTGATCAATATCCACGGCGAGGTGATCGGCATCAACACCGCCATCGCTTCGGACATGGGTGGCAACGTGGGGGTTGGTTTCGCGATCCCGATCAACATCGCTCAGGATATCGCAAACCAACTCATAAACAAGGGTAGGGTGGCTCGCGGCTACTTGGGCGTGGAGCCTGCCGATCTCTCCGCTGAAGATCGTGACCGGCTAGGGATCAACTCCGGTGCCCTGGTGAAGAGTGTTCAGAAAGGTGACCCGGCGGACAAGGCGGGCATCAAAGCGGATGACGTGGTGATCGAAATCAACGGCACGAAGATCAACCGCGCGGTAGACCTGCGTATGAAAATGCTGCACGTGCCACCGGGGGAGCAAGCCACGCTGAAGGTAGTTCGTGGCGGCAAGACCTTGACGATGAACGTCATGGTTGGGTCCCCGCCGATGGATCCCGACCTGGGACAGCACCTGGAGCGAGATCTGGCCGAGGGCGATGAGGCTCCAAAGCTGGACCTTCCGGTCAGAGGGCGCCTTGGCGCAGCAGTCGCCGAGATCACCGAAGATGCCCGCAAGGAGTACAAGCTTCCTCAGGGCTTGAGTGGTGTGGTAGTCGTGGAAGTTCAGCCTGGAACTCCAGCAGACCGCGTCGGTCTTCGCCCTGGCGACGTGATTGAGCAGTTCAATGGGAAGAAGCTACGCACGCCGGACGAACTGCGTTCGCTAGTGGAGAAGGCGCAGGGCAACTACTCGCTCGTGGTCCGACGGTCTATCGGCGGTCAGATGGCCACGATACAGATACAGATCCGCGAATAGGATTCGGATCGGTTGGGAGCCGGCATCGCGCTCACGGATCGCGGGCCGGCTCCCTTCGTTTGTTCCGTCACGGAGGGCTGGACCGAGCAGAACAGCGCTTTGCCTCGCAGCTAACCCGGGGACTTAAAAACCCTAAGTTGCTGACATCGTCGAGCCACTATTCTGAACGGTTAGGCTGTTCCCGAACTACGAGAGCGAGGCTCCGGTCCCCGACGGCTACGTGAGCGCCGAGGGTCCCAGCTCGGTCATGGGGACGCTCGCAACCCGCTCCCCGGTCGGCGAACGGGCACTTTCCCTAATGCCTGCAGACCCACTATAATAGCCAGGGAGTCCTCGTGCGTGTCTTTCGAGTGAGAGCGTCGCGGGGGAAGCGGGACTCCAGGAAGGAATCGTGGTATGGGTGCTCGTCATCTCATCGCGCTTGCAGCCGTGACAGTCAGTTTGGGTGCTTGGGCACAGACCAGCAACTACTGGTACATGGGCTCGACCAGTCGTGTGTACACGACGGCGGAAAAGGCATACATCAGCTTTAACTATGAGGGAAACCCAAGTGGCCTGGCGGTCGAGGTGTTCTACGGTCCAGCAGAGGGCGGCCAAATCACTGAGAGCAACTTAGGGGGGCGGACCCCCACCGTGGTGTTGCGCCCGAACCTCAGGCCCGCGGCGCGCGGGCGGTACGGGAGCGGAACGGTGCTGATCCCGACCAAGGCGCCGGGATACTACGTGGTCCGCGCTAAGCTTGGCCAGCATACACGGACGACCTCCTTCACTGTGAGCGACCTGGCGTTGGTGGCGAAGAGCGCCCCCGCCTCCACCGTGGTGTGGGTGCTCAACCGCAGGACGGGCGAGCCAGTCGCAGGGTCTGCAGTCAAGGCTGTGAGCGGAGGACGGGTTTTGGCCTCGGGGGCCACCGACCATCAAGGATTCTGGATCGCGCCGCACCTCTGGGGCGAGTACGAGCTGGTTGCGTCCCTGGGCGAGCACGTGGCACGCTTTACTCCCTACTACGCACGCTACACCGGGCAGCCTAGCGCGAGCCTCGTCTACGTATACACCGATCGCAGCGTGTATCGTCCGGGCGACACCGTGCACTTCAAGGGCATCGCTCGAGAGTGGGTCGCAGGCGAGTACGTCGAGGCGGCGGGGCGCCCGGCAAGCGTAGAGCTTCGCAACTCCTACGACGCCACTCTGCAGACGCAGGATCTCGTGTCGTCTTCCTCGGGGTCGTTCGATGGCAGCTTCAAGCTTAGCGAATCGCTGACGCCCGGGAGCTACTGGGTGCGCGCAGACTTGGGTGACGGGCTGACCGGGTCGGCAGTGTTCGACATAGCCGAGTACCGCAAGCCGGAGTATCGCGTCAGCCTGACTCCCAGCGCCAACCCCGTGATCGCAGGCGAGAGCCTGACGTTCAAGCTGGAGGCCAAATACTATTTCGGGGCGCCGCTCGCCGGGGCGAACGTGCGATGGTCCGGCTTCGTGAACCAGGACTGGTATGGGTGGAACCGCTTCTTGCCCAAGGACGATTGGGTGCCTCAGTGGGAGGAAGCGGAGGACGAGGGGGAGGATTCCGGCTACGCATGGGGCGACACGCACTTCGAGGGGACCGGCAGGACCGGCCCCGACGGTGTTCTGCTCATAGAAGTGCCCGCGTCGCTTCGCAACAAGGTGTCCGAGCGGCCCGTGGAGCTGACCGTTAGCGCCGAGGTCCTGGACATCGCCGGCCGAGAGGGAAGTGCGTCGGCGACCGCCTACTTGCTTCCCGCGGCACGGTTTGCCGAGGTCGAGCCCATCTCGTGGGTCGGCCCAGTCGGGCAGTCCGCAGAGGTGAAGGTTCGGACTTGGGATGTTGCGCTTGGCCGTTCCGTGCCGAGCGCTCCCGTCCGCATCGAGGTCGTCCGGCATTGGTGGGAGCGGTCCGGCAGGGAGTGGCGGGAGCGCACCGAGGTTCAGGAGCGTCGCGAGGTGACGGTCGGAGCGGACGGCACCGCGACGTTCCAGTTCGTGCCACGTGTGGCTGGGAGCTATCGCTTGGTCGCGACCATGCAGGATGTCAGTGGCCGAGCGAGTCGCTATGAGAACTACTTCTACGCCCACGGCGGCACAGGTGGCTACTGGGGCGGACGCGAGCGGCTTCAGATTCAGGCTTCGACGCGACGGGCGAAGGCGGGTGAGGAACTGACCGTCTTGTTCCAGACCGGCAGACCGAATGTCACACTCTGGTACAGCATCGAGGGCTCGACGATCCACGATCACGGTCTGCTGAAGGCGAGCGGCGGCGTGGCCGTGCTGAACATCCCAATCACCCGAGAGATGATGCCCTGCATCTACGTGTGGGGTGGTTACGCATCGGAGGGGGTGTTCCAGTCCGATTCCGTCGGCGTGTGGATTGCCGATGAGAGCAAGTTTCTAGACATCCGGGTCACGCCGGATTCGGATAGGCACCTGCCAGGTGATAGGGTGCGTTACCGAATCGAGAGTCGGGACCTGCAGGGCAACCCCGTATCGGCAGAAGTGTCACTGGCAGTAGTGGATGAGTCGCTGTTTGCAATTCGACGTGATAACACCCCGGACATCCGCGCTCACTTCTATGGTAGCAGGCCGAACTCTGTCGCTACTGAGCAGAGCGATGCCTTGTACTATAGAATCGTGACAGACCCGGGCGCACCGGGCGCGATCGCGTCGTTACGGGCAGCTAGGATTTATCAGAAGGAGGCCAGAGACGCCGAGAAGACGCAGGCCGGCGAGGTGCGCGTGCGGAAGGAGTTCCGTGACACAGCATTCTGGCGTGCAACGGTCGAGACGGACGAGAGCGGGCAGGCTGAAGTCGAGCTCGCGCTGCCCGACAATCTGACGCAGTGGAGAGCTACCGCGCGCGGGTTTGGCGAGGGTACGAGCGTGGGGCAGGCGGTGAACAAAGACCTGCGAGTATCCAAGCCGCTCATCGCGTCGCTCAACCTTCCGCGATTTGTCAGCGTGGGCGACGAGTTCCGTGTGATCGCTGTCGTGCGGAACACTACCAATCAGGTGCAGACTGCGCAGGTGGTGTTCGAAGCGGATGAGCATCTGGCAGTGCTGACGCGGCCAGAGACATCGGTGACCGTGCCGGCGAACGGAGAGTGGCGCTACGACATCTCGGTGCGTGCCGCAAAGAGCGGCACTTGCACGGTGTATCTCGCTGCTTCGTCGCAAAGCCACCAAGATGCCGTCGAACTGCGTCTGAATGTGTTGGAGTACCGTAACCTGCAGACACGCACCCAGTCTGGCGTGACCACTGGTACCATCAGCCAGCCCATCCCGCTGGCTACGGATCGAACGCCGGGAAGCGAGACCCTCGAATTTCGACTGTCACCCACGCTGACCTCGTTGCTGCTCGGCTCGGTCGAAGCGCTGGCGCAATATCCCTATGGGTGTATCGAGCAGACCACCAGCCCCATGCTCGCGGACCTCGCTCTGTTGGATGTGCTCTCGGCCGAGGGCGGCAGCCGCCCTGAGCTGGAGGCCAAGCTGAGGGACATGGTGCAGGTAGGATTGAGCCGGCTGTATGGCATGCAGTCCTACGACGGGGGCTGGGGCTGGGGTGACCACTCGGAGAGCGACCTGTACTGGACCGCCTACGTGATGAGCGGACTGGCAGAAGCTAGACGGGTCGGGTTCCGTGTGGATGACGACACCTTCCGACGCGGATTGGATCGACTCGCCACACTGGTAGTGAGGGTGGATGATACTAAGCCCAAAGGCGCGAAGCCAGCAGACGAGGCTAGCTGGCGATATCGCAGCGCGCTGCAATCCAAGACGCTGGCTCTCGAGACGCTCTCGAGCATTCAGCCCGAGGCTTGGCGCACGGCGGCGGAGCGCATGGCGGAGCGTACCGACGAGCTTGCTCCAGCAGGTCTGGCTCGCCTTGCCATGACTCTGAAGAACGTCGGGAGTCACGCCGCAGCCGGGAGGGTGATGCGTGAGCTGATAGGCAGGAGCAAGCAAGGCGGCGGCCTGATGTCATGGCCTGCAGACTATCGGGACCACTCGTGGTGGTACTACGGCGAGCAGGATACTCAAGTGGCCGCGCTGGCACTGCGTGCCATGTGTACGGTGGGCGTTGGGGACAGTGAACGGAACGCAGTGCTACAGTGGCTGTGCTCGGCTCGACGCGGCGACATGTGGTACTCCACCAACGATACCGCTACCATTGCAAGGGCTCTCGCCTCCTACATTCGCACCTCTGGTGAGATGCCCTTCACGGGCCGGATCACTCTGGTCCTCGACGGACGCACCGTGCAGACTTGGGACGTCGGCCCGAATCACGAGCAGGAGATCGTGTACCGCGTGGGGCCCGAGCTGCTTCAGGGCGCTGCACCGGTATGGCAGTTGCGGTTGGAGGGTTCCGGGTCGCTTCGGTATACGGCAACCACTCGCTACAACTTGCCTTATGCACAACGGGCCGCCGGAACGGGCATGTCGGTCTCGCGCACGTATCGCAAGCTGGTTACGAAGGTGGTTACGCACAAGAGTGGCAGTTACACTTGGACCGAACAGCAGTACTCCACGACGTCCCCGGTATCGAGCGTGGTGCCCGGCGACGAAGTGGTGGTGAAGCTGATAGTGAGGACCGATCGACCCCTGCGACACCTAGTTCTAGAAGACCCGCTTCCGGCCGGCCTGGAGCCGATAGACGAGCGTAACAGCGAGTTCCTGTACTCGGGCTGGTTGTTCGAAGATGATCGCTATGGTTGGTACGGATATGCCAGGCGGGAGCAACACGACAACCGTGTCACGCTCCTACTCGAGCACGTGCCTGCCGGAGAGAGTTCTTACTACTATGTCGTCCGAGCTGTGACTCCCGGTACGTTTACTGCCGGGCCGGCGGTAGTGAGCGCCATGTATGCGGCAGGGATCGAGGGTCGGAGTGACACGGGGCGTATTTCGGTGCGTGTGAGATGACTGTGGTGTTCTTGGCGTCGGCTTTGGTGTTGCAGACCTGGCATGGCTTGGTCGGAGAGGCTGCAACGCCGCACGTGCTGGCATCCTTCTCGACCGAGCTAGCCCGTGCCGAGTGGGCACGCAACCAGAACGTGGGCGTTGCCGCGAAGAAGCTGAGCGGCGTTTATCTTGCACCGGGAGCTGAGTTTTCGTTCAATGGCCTGGTGGGGCCTAGGACAATGGACGCGGGGTATCGGGATGCACCGACTTTCACGCCGCTTGGCAAGCTCGATAGTCTCGCTGGCGGGATCTGCCAACTAAGCAGTACCGTGTATAACGCCGCGTTGCTCGCGAATCTGGAGATAGTGGAGCGACATCCGCACAGCCTCACCGTGCGCTACCTCGTGCCTGGACGAGACGCGACGGTGTCCGATTACGCCGACCTGCGCTTCCGTAACTCGCGCGAAGGCCCCATCCGGCTAGTCGTGGAACTTAGCGGTCGTCAGCTAAAGTGTACGATCATGGGGTCGGAACCGATGCGCGAGCAGGTGACCATCGAGGTGGAGAAGCGAACACTGGCGAATGGGCAGGTCGTCACCCGTACGTATCGCGAGGTGCGAAGCCCAGTTGGAATGGCGAGAGCACTGGTGTCGGAAGACACCTATATCCTGACATACTAACAGAAGTTGTACGGAGGGTTCGGCATATGTGTGGAATCACGGGGTACGTGGGTCCGAGGGAAGCGGTCGCCGTTGCGGTGGAGTCGTTGCGCCGATTGGAGTATCGAGGTTATGACTCAGCGGGCGTCGCCTATGCCAACGGCACTGGCATCAGTGTTATCAAACAGGCAGGCAAGATCGCAGAGCTCGAGCGACGCCTGCAGGACTTCGACACGCACTCGAACACGGCCGTGGCACACACGCGATGGGCAACGCATGGTGCACCTACCACGGACAACGCCCATCCACACTGGGACTCCTCCATGTCGGTTGCCATCGTGCACAACGGTATTATCGAGAACTACCTCGAGCTCCGTCGCGAAATGGAGGCGAAGGGGCATGCCTTCCGCTCTGAGACGGACACAGAAGTGATCGCACACGTAATCGAGGAGGAACTGAAGCTCGGAGGGAGCCTGGCTGAAGCGGTCCGCCGGGCTTCGCGAAAGCTTCGAGGAGCCTACGCGGTTGCTACCGTTGCGAACGTGGACCCCGAGGTGATCGTGGCCCTCCGCTGCGACTCGCCGTTGGTCATAGGCTTGGGAGAGAGTGAGAATTTCCTAGCATCCGACATTCCGGCCCTCCTGCCTTACACTCGCGAGGTGATTATTCTCGAGAACGGCGATATGGCGGTGCTTCGTCGCGATCGCGTACAGGTGTACGACTCGGAGGGTCGTCCGGTGCAACGTCCTGTGCAGCACGTGAACTGGGATGTGGAGTCTGCCGAAAAGGGCGGCTACGAACACTTCATGCTCAAGGAGATTCACGAGCAGCCCGATACGCTGACTCAAACACTACTAGGCCGCGTGGTGGATGGGCGCGTGCGATTGGATGTGGGCCTCGCGGACGAGCAGTGGAAGTCCTTCGAGCGGTTCGTCATCGTGGCATGCGGAACGGCATTCCACGCGGGTCTGATCGGCGCGCGCATGATCGAAGGCTACCTGCGCATCCCTGTGAAGGTGGAGTATTCCTCTGAGTTCCGCTACTCAGACCCGCTGTTAGGTTCCAAAGACCTGGCCATCTTCATCAGCCAGTCGGGCGAGACTGCCGACACGCTGGCCGCTCTGCGCCTGTGCAAGGAGCGCGGCGCTAAGACGCTCGGAATCATCAACGTGGTAGGTAGCACGATGGCTCGAGAGTGCGACCATGTGTTATACGTGCAAGCCGGCCCGGAGATCTGCGTGGCTTCTACGAAGGCGTACAGCGCACAGGTATGTGCAATCATGTTGATCGCGTTGCACCTCGATGCGTTGCGTGGCGTTAGTCCCGAGACCGTGCCCTTCATGGTGTCGGAGCTGGCCAAGCAACCGGAGCGCCTGCGAGCGATACTATGCCAAGAGGAAAGGATAGCCGCAATCGCGCGTGAGGTAAGAGACACGTCACTCTGCTTCTTCCTCGGCCGTGGCGTGGACGATGCGGTCGCAATGGAGGGCGCGCTCAAGCTGAAAGAAATCGCCTACATTCCGACCCAGGAGTGTCCCGCCGGGGAGATGAAGCACGGGCCCCTCGCGCTGGTCGAGCCGGGCACCCTGGCCGTCTTCGTCGCGACGCAGAGCCGGACACGCGACAAGATCGCGGGAAACATCAAGGAGATCAAAGCGCGTGGTGCCCGCACGCTGGCCATCGTTCAAGAGGGCGAAGAGACCATTCCCGAGATTTCGGACTTCTGCATACAAATTCCACGCTGTGGACACGACCTGTTCGCGGCTCCGCTTGCCGTTCTGCCCTTGCAGATGTTTGCCTACTTCGTGGCCAAAGAAAGAGGCTGCGACATTGACCAGCCGCGAAACTTGGCGAAGAGCGTTACCGTAGAGTAAGCCGAATGGCATGACATCGAAGGTAGCAGTACTGAAGACGTCACCGCGGACGGTGCTGGAAGACATCGCCCGGGTGATGGGCTTGGGTGGTGCGTGTGAGGCCCTAACCCCCGAAAACGATCTGCTCCTTAAGCTCAACCTCTCCTGGACACTCTACTTTCCGGCCTGCTCCTCACAGCCATGGCAACTGCACGGGGCCGTTCGCACACTACTGGATATGGGCTTTCCGAAGGAGCGCCTTGTTCCGGTCGAGCACCGCACGGTGGTGACCGATCCTCTCAAGGGCCTCGTGAACAACGCATGGGCGCCCGTACTCAAACACTACCAGATTCCATTCACACCACTAACTGAGGTCGAGTGGGTGCGGTATGAGTTCCGAGAGCCGCTGCTGAAGCTGAACGTAGTCTTCCCCGAAGGCATTTACATACCCAAGATGTACATCGGCAGGCAGGTGTTGCACCTCCCGACGGTCAAGACGCACGGGCACAGCACGACGACGGGTGCGATCAAGAACTCCTTTGGCGGCTTGCTGCAAGAAGCGAGGCACTATGCGCACAAGTATATCCATGAGGTGCTCGTTGACTTGATGACCATGCAGCGCGAGTTGCATCCCGGCATCTTCGCGTTGATGGACGGTACGGTGTGTGGGGACGGTGCTGGACCGCGCACCATGGTTCCGCACGTGAAGAACTACCTGCTCGCGTCAGCAGACCAGGTGGCTATTGATGCCATCGCGGCGAAGATGATGGGCTTCGACCCCCTTGAGATCCCGTATCTGCGGATGTGTGCAGAGCGCGGCTATGGCGTGGCAGATCCACGTGACATCGAGGTCGTGGGGGAGAACATCGAGGCGGTAGACTTCGGCTTCCATGTCAAGCGCAGTTTCGTCATTTGGGGCGATCAGATGATACGCAAAGGGCCACTTCGGCCTTTGGAGAAGCTGCTGCTCCACTCGCCGCTCTGGCGTTGGGCGCCGGTTGCAAGCGCTATCTATCATGATTGGTTCTGGTACCCTACTATTGGTCGCCGCTTCATTCGGCAGTTCATGGATAGCGAATGGGGCCCGCTGTGGCAGTCCTACCGCGACGGCTCGGCACTGTCAGGTAGCTAGTTCTTCTGTGTCCTTACCACTCCCGGAGGACGGGTCACTTGGGGGCAAGCGGAGAGAGACCCGAGGCGAAAGAGGGGCGTTGGGAAGGAGAAACTGGGTGTCCCCGGAGGAGTGGAGTATATGGGCGGCCAGGCGGTTTCTCAGAATCCCCCTGATGAGCGCAAGAACCGTTTGGATGGCAGCTGAGGGCCTAACAAGACGCGCCACCCTACCCCGGGGCCACCCGCTATCCCCTTCGTGATGACACCGAACATGGTGAGGTAGCGGGGGCCAGGGTGGGTGTAATAAAAGAAAGACAAAGCCTGTCCCGCAGATGCGGGACAGGCCAATCTAACTTCAGGTCTACTGCAGACCGAGTTGTTTACTTGCGGCGGCGCAGGGCCAGAAGGCCCACGAGGCCGGTTGCGATCGCAGCAATGCTGCCCGGCTCGGGAACGATCTTGACGTAGTTGTCCGTGATCGTCACGGAAGCGCCGACGCCGTCCAGAATGCGGGTCGAAAGGCCAGTACCCGTATTGCGGCCAGCCCAGTACCAGTCCAGAACCTCGTTCGGCAGCGCAGGGCCGACGACGAAGTCGAACAGCATCTTGTTGAAGTTGCGAGCATTGGCCGACTGCCCAGAGACGCCGGCGAGATAGTACAGGCCGCGGTTCGCCACGAAGGGCTTGGTGCTGTCGCTGGGGTCGACGGCCCAGTCGTACATCGGGCCGTAGTCGGGCTGGTGACCGATCTTGATCGGGAACTGCGCCGGAGGCGTGAACTTGCTCGTGACTTCCGCGTCCCAGGTGTTCGCGTCAGCGTCCGTCATGATCTGGTTGTCCAGGACCAACGTTATCTGCAGAGTTCCCCACTGGAACGGCGGGTTGTCATCCAGATCGTTGAAGTAGTACCAGATCTCGATCAAGTCGCCGGGGTTGGCCATAACCGCGCCCGCGTTGCTCATGCCGGTCGTAGCGTTCTTGAAGTAGAGCCTTGCCTCGTACGCTGCGAAGGAACTGGTCGCCAGCGCCATCGCCAGCCCGAGGACTACCGTGTTTCGAATGCTCATGATGATCGGAGACTCCTTTTTCTAAGCAACTAAGACCAACTCAGAGCAGGACATTGCCAATCAACATACGCGACTCGGAGAAGGCCGTCTCCGGGCCACACCCAAACATATCTCTCTCGGAGCGGGATGATATGCCCGACTGCTCGGACAATCTCAACCTCATGATACCAGCACTTTGGCCGAATGTCAACAGGAAAATCGTTCATTGTCGGTTAGGTTTGCGGGATCGGCAAGTCCGGCGCACACTTTGTTTCGCATGCTAACGAATCTGCCGGCTAACGGGCCTATTGGGAACTGCGCTAGACTGTCCTGATGCCCAGACGACCCAGATTCAGCACACGGCGTGCCTATTCGCTGAAGAATATGCCGGATCGTACTCTCTCCGCATAGGGTGGACCTCATTTGGGACTGCGCGAGCCCGCTCTCGCGCTTGCGGGCGCACCCGGGAGGGGTGGCTGCTCGCCGCCGCACGGTTCTCGGGCTCCTCTAGTGCACGCAGACAGCGCAATGTTCGGCACCCGCCAGGGCAGGGGTCGGTCCTGTGAGCGGGGCTCCGAGAATACTGGATTCCCGCCTTCGCGGGAATGAGACAAGTGTTCCATCGGAGAGGCACGGTAGTCACTAACCGTCATTCCCGCGAAGGCGGGAATCCAGGTCCAGTCACGCTCGTCGCGGCGCCTGACCCGAATGCATTCATCCTGAACCTGAGGTAGGACGCAAGATAGAAGGCCCCGACCGAGGTCGAGGTCGGGGCCAAACTAGTCTCAGACTATTCGCGAACGATTACGATGAACCGCACGCGATTCCTAGGAATCACAGGCGACTACTTGCGGCGGCGAAGGGCGAGAAGCCCGACGAGGCCAGTGGCAATCGCAGCGAAGGTGGACGGCTCGGGGACGACCTTGACGTAATTGTCGGTGATCAGGACCGAGGCGCCCTGGTAGTCGAGGATACGAGTCGACAGGCCGGTACCGGTGATCCGGTTCTCGAACGCCCAGTGAAGCTCCTCGTTCATTGCCGCGCCGGGTGCCACGTTGAACGTGAACAGCGTGCGGTTGAAGTTCCAAGAGGCTTCGCGGTTGCCTGCGACGCCGATCAGCGCATAGAGGCCCTTCGTCGCGATTTTCGGATACTCGTCGTTGCTCGGGTCCACGGCGTTGTCGTACATGTCGCCGTAATCCGGCTGCCAGAACACCTTGATCGGGAAGTGTGTCGGCGGCGTCAGCACGCTGTTCACTTGCGTTGCCCAGGTGTTGGCCTGCGCGTCGGTCATGATGGTCTTCCCGTCGAGAATAATGGTCGCCTGGAAGGTTCCCCACTTCTCGGTATTGCCGGTCTGGTCGTCTGCGAAGAATCGGTACTTGATGGCGATCTGGTCGCCAGGGGCAGATATCAACGCACCAGCGTTGCTCGTACCCTTGGTAACGTTCTCGAACCACAGGCGAACCTGATAGCCTGCAAAGCTCGGGGCGGTCAGTAGCGCGGCGAGGGCGCTGGCAACCACGACGTTTCGGATCTTCATGTGTCGGTCCACTCCTTCTTTCCCAAACTGATTAGCTGTCTTGTGGACCTACATTCGGAGGTCCATCCAGAAACAAGACAAAGTATGTCGGACTTCCTCAAGCGCGGCCGCGCTGCGACCCTTAGGGAACGCTTGCGTCGTCCGCCAATAGGATAGCACGGTTTTTCCAATCTGTCAACGAGAATCTTCAGGAAAACCCAGAAGATCGCATAGCAGACCCCGTCTCGGGACCGAAAACATGCCCCTCATGCACTCTAGAGCTTCCGGAGAATCAGGATCAGACTTAGCAGAATCCACGCATAGTTGATGGCTTCACCCACCGAGATGGCCTTCGGGGGGAAGGGGACGATGACCGTATCTCCGGCCTTCAGCTCCACGTCCGACGCCTGGCCGCGTAGGACTGAGGCAACGTTCACCTTGATCGTCTGCTCGCGTCCGCTCTCGATCCGTTTGACCTCGACCCGATCCAGCCGAGCCGATTCCAGTGGTTTCCCAGCCCCGTACAGCGCCTCGGTCACGGTCATCTTCTCCTTGTAGGGCACCAGGCCCGGATTACCGACCGCTCCCCGAACCATCACGTACGAGGATGCCGCGAGCATAGGTACGAAGACCTGGTCTCCCGGCGTTATTGGTGCGTTACCACCTACCTGGGTCAGGTTGATCTCCAGAGTTCGGCCGTCGGCCTTCTGCACCTTTATGCGCGTGAGATCGGCGTCCGCCTTCGTGCCGCCGGCTGCCTTCAGCGCGTCCGCGAGGGTCATGCTCTCGGTGTGCTTTACGATACCGGGCTTCAGCACCGCGCCCAGCACGGTGACCTCCTGTACGGCCGGCCGGATGGCCACGTATACCTTCGATCCGGCAGGAACCACCGGATTGCCCTCCGTGCGACCTGCCGCCTGAAAGGCTCGGTAGTCCACGACCTGCACGGTGCCGTCGGGCAGCGTCAGGCGCACGGCTGCCAGGTCGGCGTTCGGCGTCGGTTGCGCCTGCTGCAGAAGGTCCTCCAAGGTGGATGTCGTGGTGACGGGATAGTCTCCCGGCTTCTGCACGGCTCCGGTCACCGACGCGACTTTGGGGGGCTCGCCCGAGAGGATGACCGAGACGCGTGGATCCAGCAACACCCGCTGGTCCGCGAGGATCTTGCGGATCTTGGCCGCGGCGGCGTCGGTTGTTAGGCCCAAGACCTCGACCGCGCCGATAAAGGGCATCAGGATCGTGCCGTCCGTGCTCACTACGTACTCGCCCGTCAGCTCCTTGCTGTCCGATACCACCACGTTGAGCTTGTCACCTACCGCTATCCTCTGCTGTGCCAACGACCCAACGCACAGCCCGACCAACAGCAGTCCGACCAACCAGAATCTCATCCCGACCTCCTGCCTACCGATTGCGCGGCTGCGCCGTTCACTCCTGCCGGGCCCACTCGGTATTTTCGCTGTCTCGGCGAACAGGCAGCGGGCGACACGGACTACACGAACCAAGTGCTCGACCCCCCTGATACAATCCACCCGATGGACACCGATACCATTGCCGCCATCGCGACGCCAGCGGGCGTGGGAAGCATTGGAATCGTGCGGCTCTCGGGCCCCGACGCCTTCGCAATCGCGCGGCGACTCTTCCAAGGACCGGACATCCAGGCGGGTCGCATCGTGCACGGCCGCCTCCGCGCACCAAACGGCGAGATGGTGGACGAGGTGGTGCTGCTGCCCTATGCGGCTCCACACAGCTACACCGGTGAGGACGTCGTGGAGTTCTGTTGCCACGGTGGTGTTACCTGCCCGCCAGCAGCCTTGCGCCTCTGCCTGCAAGTCGGAGCGCGTATGGCAGGCCCCGGTGAGTTCACGCAACGTGCATTTTTGAATGGAAAGCTCGACCTGGCTCAGGCGGAAGCGGTGTGCGACCTGATCAACGCGACCGCCGAGGCGCAGCGACGACTCGCGACGCGCCAGCTCGAGGGCGAACTCAGCCGTGCGGTCCGTTCCATCGCCGACCGCATCACGGCGGTAATCGCTGCCGCTGAAGCTGCCGTCGACTTCGCCGAAGAGGTCGGCGAACTGGACGCTCAGCAGGCCCTCGATGGACTTACGCAGGCCCATGCAGCCATCCAGGAGCTTCGTGCGGGCTACCGTCAGGGGCGAATGATTCGCGATGGCGTCGTAGTAGCCATCGTCGGCCTGCCGAACGTGGGGAAGTCCAGCCTGCTCAACGCGCTCCTCGGTACTGAGCGAGCTATTGTGACGGACATCCCAGGCACGACACGTGACACCATCGAGGACCGAATCCTGCTCGATGGCGTTCCAATAACGCTGTGGGACACCGCCGGCCTGCGAGAGGCGACGGATCCCGTCGAGCAGATAGGCGTCCGTCGCACGGAAGAAGCTATCGAGCGCGCGGACTACCTCCTACTGGTCCTCAGCCCGGATGACTGGCGGGACCCCGCCAATACTCGTCTCGCCCGTGTTCAGGGTGTCGGTCGGACGTTGGTGGTGCTCAACCAGATTGACCGTGGCCTCATCGAGGAAGTTGAGTCGACATTCCCGGATGTCATCTCTGTCTCCGCGCTGACCGGCGCGGGGCTGGACCGGCTTCGTTTGGCGTTGCGCGAGAGGATCTTGGGAGGCGCGCCGCTAGACTCGGCTCTGGTGAGCCGGGAGAGGCACTTGACGGCGCTGGAAGAAGCCCAGACATCAATAGAGGCAGCCCGGAGAACCCTCGAGGAGGACATGCCCTCGGACCTCGTGACCATCCACCTGCGCGAGGCCCTCGATGCGCTCGGTCTCATTACGGGAGAGACCGTTACCGCAGACCTCGTGGAGCGAATCTTCGCCGACTTCTGCGTGGGCAAGTAGCCCAATGCACCGGGACACAGAGCCGGAGGGCAACCCTCCGAAATCATAGAACGTACTGGAGACGTGGGCATTCCAACGAGTCCGACTGACTATCTCGATCTCGGCGACAGGCCGCACCAGACGGGCAGAACGGGGGTCAACTACCGCACCACCCTCGTCGTCGCCTCGCTCGCCGCTATGTTTCTCTGGTACTGGCCCATCGGCAGGATGCTCATCAGCCCCGTCACCATCCTCAACACCTTCATCCACGAATACATGCATGCGCTTGCTGCGTGGGCCTCCGACGGGTCTGTGTCCCACATTATCGTGTATCCCAACGCGAGTGGTGTCACGCACATCACCGGCGGCCAGATATGGCTCATCGCCCCTGCGGGTTACGTAGGCTCTGCCGTGATGGGGGCAGTGCTGCTCGTGCTATCCCATCGCGAGCGGCTCGTGCGGTGGCTCCTGGGCTTCTTCGCGGCTTCGGTGGCTTTGGGAATGATCGCGTTGGTCCGGGGTGAGGCGCTTGCGGTTGCCGTGGGGATCACCAGTGTGGTCGCCATTTTCGCCGGCGCGAAGTGGCTGCCAACCGGGGGAGTTGTCTTCCTCGCGCAGTTCGTCGCCATCCAGCAGTGTGCGGCGGCGTTCCAGGCGTTCTACTGGCTCTTCAAGGCCACGGAGGGTCACGGGATGCCGAGCGACGCGATGCGCATGGCACAGACGACTGGCTTACCCGCAGAGCTGTGGGCCTCCTTGTGGTGCGCATTCAGCGCCGCGATGGTGTACTTCGCGGTCCGCTACGCTTGGCGGTCTGCCGGACGAGAAGGACCCCGCAGGAGGTCGCGCACCTAGGTCGTATCCCCTCTCCGGGTCCGCGGCGTGCCGCAAGACCCTCTACGAACCCGGAGGATGCCCATGTTGAACATCGGCATCGTGGGCCTCGGCAACATGGGCCGTGTCCACGCTCGCCATTACCGAAACGTTCCCGGTGCTGCACTGGCAGCAGTATACGACCTGAAGCCCGAACGCCTCCAACCCTTTTCCAGCGAGTATGGCGGTGAGCCGGTCGGCTCGTTCGAAGAACTGCTCCAGCGTTGCCAGGCGGTGGACATCTGCACCCCCACGCCGACACACAGGCAACTGGCCGTTCAGGCGCTGGATGCCGGCAAGCATGTCATCTGCGAGAAGCCGATGTGCCTCACGGTGGAGGAATGTCGGGAGGTTGTCGCTGCTGCCGAGCGCGCGGGGCGCGTGTTCATGCCCGCCCACGTGCTCCGCTTCTTCCCGGAGTTCGCGTTGGCCCACCGCCTAGTAAGGGACGGAGAGGTCGGCACGCCGGCGGCCATCCGCACTCATCGAGGCGGACCGTTCCCCAAGTGGAGCAGCGGTTGGTTCGGCGACTACAGCCAGAGCGGCGGCGTGCTGCTGGACCTGGTAATCCACGATTTCGACTGGTTGCGTTGGACATTCGGTGAGGTGGAGCGCGTGTTCGCAAAGGCTCTGGTGCACCGCAACATCCCGCAGTGCGATTACGCCCTGGCAACGCTGAAGTTGCGCTCCGGGGCGATCGCACACGTGGAAGGTACCTGGGCGGATCCCGGCGGCTTCCGCGTCTGGTTCGAGATTGCGGGTGACGGTGGCTTCTTGGAGTACGACTCGCGTAACAACCCGACTTTCAGCGTAGCAAAGCGTTCGACAGGTGACGCGCCGGTAGCCCCGCATCGCGAAAGCCCGCTGATGCCCAACGACGACCCCTACCGTCGAGAGCTCGCACACTTCGTCGAGTGTGTGACCACGGGCAAACAGCCCGACATCACGGCTGAAGACGGGTTGCGAGCAGTGGAGATATCTCGGGCGGCGCTCGACAGCGCCCGCACCGGCCAGCCGGTAAGCCTGGGAGGCGGACGATGAGCCTGAAAACGGGAATCCTGAGCACGGCACACCTACACTCGATGGGATATGCGGATGCGCTGCTGAAGAACCCCCGCTCCGAGTTCTTGGGAGTCGCAGACGAGGACCCAGAACGCGGTAGGTGGTTCGCCAGCAAGTTCGGCGTGCCGTTCTATGAGAGCTACGAGAAGCTCGCCTCAGAGGCGGACGCAGTGGTCGTCGCGGCGGAGAATGTGAAGCACCGCGAGATCGTAGAGCTTGCCGCACAGCACGGCTGCCACGTCGCGTGCGAGAAACCCCTCTGTACCACCCTCGAGGACGGGCACCGCATGATCGAAGCGTGCGAGAAGGCGGGAGTGCAGCTCATGACATGCTTCCCTTGCCGATACACCCCCTCGTTCGAACGGACCCTGACTCGGGTGAGAGACGGCGAGATCGGTCAGGTCTACGCCGTCGCCGCTACCAACCATGGCATGATGCCACACGACTCCTGGTTCAACGTGATATCGCTGTCGGGCGGAGGCTCGATGATGGACCACACCGTCCACGTCGCAGACCTGTTGCGCGTGCTGCTGCAGTCCGAAGTGGTCACCGTGTACGCCGAGACCGGCAACAACATGTACCACGGAGACTACGAGGACATCGCCATGTTGACCGTCGAGTTCGAGAACGGCGTGTTCGCAACGGTCGACTCTAGCTGGTCACGCCCGCTTTGCTACAAGATATGGGGCGACGTAACGATGAACGTGGTCGGCAGCGAAGGCGTCATCGAAATGGACATGTTCGCCCAGGGCGTGATGGCTTACAGCATGAAGGACATGAGGGCGCGCCAGCAGAGCTACGGTGGCAATATAGACGAGCCGCTTATCGAGGAGTTCCTGCGGGCCATCGAGACCGGTGAGCCGGTGCCTATCTCGGGCCATGACGGCTTTAAGGCAGCCGAGGTGGCCATCGCTGGATACGAGTCGGCAGCGACTGGAAAGCCGGTGAGGCTTCCGCTATAGCTTCGCGCGCTTAAACTCCTTCAGCATCAGCACCCGCTGGTCCGCCTCGGGCCCCATGCCGGTCTGATAGCGAACCACGCCAAAACCTGGGGCATACCAGGTGCGGCGGTAGAAAGCGTTCTCCAGATTGTCGCCATAGTAGTTGAACGCGTCCACTCGAATCGCCATGTGCTTGCCGGACGGCGTCTCGATGGACTCGAGGCCCTTCACTTCGTACACCCACTTCTCATCGCGGACATGCCCGCCATCGTAGGTCTTGATCATGGTTTCCCACTTCTTGCCCTTGAACAGCGGGAACTGGAGCTCGGGTAGCACAGCGTCCCGGTGGGTCACGCCGTCGAACTGATGGATATACAGTCCCTCTTGGTCCGTCCAGGCAACGAACTCGGATGGCGCGCGGCCGTCCTCGCCGACGTCTTCCAGCTTCCACACCATCTTCCCCCCGTACTCGACCCTGCCCACGACCGTGCGAATCCTGTCAGGCATGATCTCGCCGGACCGCGAGCGGTCGCTGTACACCCACTTGTTGCCCTGACCGAGCGGGTACAGGTCGTCCGAGAGGCTTCCGATGATCTGGGGCTTGCTCGCGTCGCGGCAGCCTGCCGCGGCCGCCGCCGCGAGGCACGCCACGAGGAGCTTGGCCAAGCTGAGTTCTGTTCTCTCCATAGAGGAATCCAGGGTACCCCGACCAGGTAAGAGCGCGGGTTTTCCAAGCCCAGAGAGGGTGTGCGCATCCGCATCTCCAGCCGGGACGTTTGGTATAATGTCGGGCTGCGGAGAGGTGGCTGAGTGGTCGAAAGCGCCCGCCTGCTAAGTGGGTAACGGGGGAAACCTTGTTCCCGGGTTCGAATCCCGGCCTCTCCGCCAGACCATTTAAGGGATGATGCGCGGAACCATCGCAGCCCTGCTTCTCGGCCTCGGCGTCGCCGCCTTAGGCGACGGACTGAGCGACTACCTGGCCCTGCGCGCTAAGTTCGGGGTAAAGGCCCCTTGCGCTCCCCACCTCGTCGGCACCCAGCCCCACGGCTCGGTCTTGGAAGTCTCCGGTCGCATCCAGGGTACGTCTAAGAGTGGCGACAGCGAGATGTGCATTCTCGCCGCCGAGGAGCAGGCCCTCATCGTTCGGGGATCGCCGTTGCCGGAGTGGTTCGGCCGCGGACAGGTCGGCGTGCGACTGCTGATCCGCGTGGATGCCGAGGGCCGGTTAGGGATGCCCAACCTGCACCTGATTGCGGCCATCGGGGAAGGGGAGATTGCGGCGCACGAAGAGAAGCAGCGTCGAGCCGAGGAGGCCCGGCGAGCGCGAGCGGCCGCTTCTGCCGCAAAAAGCCCTGTTGCGGCGCCTGCACCGAAGGAGGACCTACCCAAAACGCTGCTCGCCTCGCTGGAACAGGTCCTGCCGGGCTACAAGGCCTACGTGAAGTCGGTGAATGGCAAGCTGACCGACTGGGAGGCGGAGCAGATCGCCCGCAGCATGCTGGTCTTCAGCGCCAAGCACGGTGTAGACCCTCGCCTCGTGACCGCCGTGGTGGTGTGCGAGTCGGGGTTCCGTCCGGCGGCCACATCTGCCAAGGGGGCTGCAGGGCTGGGCCAACTGATGCCCTCCACCGCGAGGGGAATGGGTGTTCAGAACGCGTACGACACCAACGAGAACCTGGAAGCCACGGTGCGGCTCCTTCGCGGGCACATGCTGAAGTATAAACCTGCGGACAAGGAGTACGTGGACATGAAGACGCTGGCGACGGCGCTTGCGGCGTACAACGCAGGCTCCGGGGCGGTCCGCAAGCACGGCGGGATTCCCCCCTACGCCGAGACTCGGGGCTACGTCACGAAGGTGCTCTCTCTCTACCGCCGCCTGTGCGGAGAGTGAATCGTGAGGCGGTTGCGGCTAGCCTAATAAGCTACCACTTGCTCCGGCCATAGGCGCAGGTGCATGCGTTCCCACTCCGCTGAAGCCCGGGCTCTGGCAACGTCCGAATCCCGCACCACCCCCACGACTTCACACCACGCCACTGCACCGCCGGCACGCGAGGCCACGAACGAGAACACATCGGCCATTCCTGTCCGATCCGGCTCCGTGATGTTGGTAGAGACCTGCGACATGCCGCGCGACTCCAGTGCAACACCCATAGCCATCACTCCGTGCAGGACCTCATCGGTGCCCCTGACCTCGCGAAGCTCCTTCGCGATGCCTCGAGCAAGGCCCGGCTCCGGCAGCGACAGGTTCACGTTGAACGCTGTCAGCGGACCACGAACGCCCAGAATGACCGCACCGCGAGCCTCATGTAACCGAGCAGGCCCGAAGTCCGGCGCGTGCTCACCCAGCAGTTCTTTCCCGACCCACCCCTCGTACTGACCCTTTCGGAGAGCGGCCAGCTCCCGCGGCTTGTCGGGTCGGGCCGAGTCGCCGTAGAGGAACACCGGTACCTGTCCGAGCTCTGCGATCCCACGCCCCAGTTCCGCCGCTAGCCAGTGCGCGGCATCTTTGTGCTCGGGCGCCGTCGCTACCAAAGGCAGCACGTCCAGCGCGCCGATTCGGGGATGCACGCCTCGATGTTTCCGCAGGTCGATCCGCTCGAAGGCTATGCGAGCCATTGCGAGAAGAGCGGCGCGCAGAGCATCGGGCTCGCCGGACAGCCCGGTAACCGTTCGGTTGTGGTCAACGTCCCAGCTAAGCGTGTGGAGGGTGACGCCGGGTGCCGCCGCGCTTTCTTGCAAAGCCCTGACGAAGTGGTAGTCGCGTCCCTCGGAGAAGTTGGGAATGGACAGGATTGGCCCAGGTTTCACACCATGTGATACCCGCCGTCCACGAAGATCACCTCCCCGGTGATCCCACGCGAGAGGTCGCTTAGTAAGAAGAGGGCTGCGTCGGCGACCTCCGGCTGCGCTACCGGCGTGCTCAGCGGCACGCGCTCCTTCGCCTCCGAGGTCATCTTGCTGAAGCCCGGGATGCTACGCGCTGCCACCGTGCTGATCGGCCCGGGCGAGAGCGCGTTGACGCGGATGCCCCTCGGGCCGAAGTCATACGCCAAGTACCGCGTAGAGCTCTCGAGTGCCGCCTTCGCGATGCCCATGATGCCGTAGATGGGAACGACCCGAGAACTACCGAGGTAGCTCATGGTCAGGCAACTGCCCCCGTCGCGTAGCAATCCCTCCAACGCGCGGCAGCAGGCGACGAATGTGAAGCAACTAGTTTCCAGCGCCACCTTGAACCCATCGCGGGAACAATCCAAGAATCGCCCAGCCATGTCCTCCCGACGAGCATAGGCCACGCTATGTACGATGAAGTCCAGTCCTCCGTAGTCTCGCTGAAGGCTGTCGGAGAGCTGGGCGAGCTGCTCGTCGCGGTTGAGGTCGCACTCGTATACGCGAAAGCTGTCGTTGCCTTCCGTCAGCCCGAGGACCGAATCGAGCATCCGCTCGTCCTGGTAGCCAATGGCCACTTTGGCACCGTGTCGAGCGGCTGCCTCCGCCACAGCCCACGCTATCGAGAACTTGTTGGCCACGCCAAAAACGACCCCGGCTTTTCCCTCGAGCAGCAAGTCCCCCCTCACTTTGCCAGTTCGTACGACACGAGCTCGGTAACCGTCCTCTTTCCGTTCGCGTCCAACACACCCTTTACCCAACCGACCCCCAGGGCATAGCTGTCCGTGGTGGTAATGCGGATCGGGCTGCTGCCTGCTTCCACCGTCACGGTTTTGGACACGACCAGAACATCGAACGTGCCTGCAGGTACCGTGAGCTTGCCAATGGCCGTGTGCTGACACTTCGCAGAGGCCTTGTACGTCCCTCCGCCGATGGTCACGGTCCCTGACCACTCCCAGACAGTGCCCGGCTTTGCAGGTAGCTTCAGTTCCACCATGGGCGGCGAGAACTTGGCCGCCGTGCTGTCCTCCTGGACCAAACCATCGGCCGTCCAGTACAGAACGCTCGTCGTCTTGTCGCCCTTCTCCCCACGCACCTCGAGCACGAACGCCTGCTGATCTCCCTTCTTGCGCACCTTGGTTACCCGGTTCACGACGGTCTCCTTCCCGTCGCCCGCCGTCTGACGATAGGTCCAGCGGTTGCCCACCTTGAGCGGAAGGTAATCGGATGGGCCTGCCGCAAGGAGCAAAGGAGCAATCAGCAACGCGACTACGATCACGAACCCCTCTTGGACAACAGCATGGACATCTTGCCTGCCCGGCTGACGAAGACGGCTTTCACGATCCCGATGTCCTTCGCGAACCAGAAGTCGAACTGCTCGGCCAAGGCACCGGTTCCCGAGCCGACCACGCGGGTGATCTCCGTATGAATGGCGTCGAAATCACCGGCCGGAGTCGCCACACGCTCGGTGCCCACGATCTTGCCGATGGCCTTGCCAGGCGCGGTGCGACCTTGGTTGTCTTTCAGCGTGAAGGTGTCTTCCCAGCGGGCCTCCTCGCTCCACTTGTTGGGAAGGATTCGTAATGCGTAGGGTGCCGGTGAGGTGACGGTTCCAGGCTGAAGGAGCAGTCCCTTGTCGGGGTGCCAAAAGTACGTCTCCTTGACGGTGCCCGTTGCCTTCGGTGGTGGTGCCGGCTCGCCTTCTTTCGAAGGCTTGTCGAACTCGTGACTGGTGCCCGTAACGTGCTGATAGCGAATGGAACCGCTGGAGCCGGGTGACTGAAACGAGTAGTCGACTCTCGCCGTCTTCAGATCGCGCGATGCCATATATTCGCGTTTCTCGGGGCCTTTCATCGGGAAGAAGGAGGTGAAGGGGACCTTCGAAGGGTCCAGCGTCGGTTCCGCGAGGTGCTCGGGCTTCGTCGTCGTCTCGGTGGTGGACTTCGTGCTTTGGGGCGCCTCGCCGCAGCCCGAGCTAAGAAGTACCAGCAACGGGAGCAGGGCGAACAGCCCAGCGGCGAACGGCAACATCAACCTATTGGTCTTCACTGGAATACTTCAACCTCCTACCCTAGGGCTTCGAGATCGGCGAAGCGCTGTAGCAGCTTCTTGATGCCGACAATACCCGGAAACGCTACGGTGACTTCGCTGTCCTCACCCACCGGAACGCAAGCCACCACGACCCCTAAGCCGAACTTCTTGTGCCGCACCTTCTGCCCCACCGCAAAGGCGGGCTCGCGGGCAGCCTCTGTCTGCTGCTGAACGACCGGGGGACGCGCCGGATGCCGCTCCGTTCCAGGTCTCAACCCCGACGCGGCAGGTGGGATCGGTGCCCCGAGCGAAGTGACCACGTCGGGATCCAGGTCCTGCAGAAAGCGCGAGGGGCGGTTGAACGATGTCTGACCGCGAAAGGCTCGCCTCGTCGCGTAGGTCAGATTCAGCTCCTCCTGTGCCCGAGTCATCCCGACGTAGCAGAGTCTGCGCTCTTCCTCGAGTTGGGACTCCGAGTCGAGGCAACGTTGATGCGGAAACACGCCTTCTTCGAGGCCCGCGAGGAACACCACCGGGAATTCCAAGCCCTTCGCGGTGTGCAGGGTGAGAAGCTGTACGGAATCCGCCCGTTCGCCCACGAAGTCGGCGTCCGATACCAAAGCGATGTTCTGCAGAAACTCGGCCAGCGTGGGCTCCTCGGCGCGGCTGTCGTAGTTGCCCGCAACGGTCAAGAACTCGCGAACATTCTCGACCCGATCCCGGCCCTCTTCAGTTCTGTCTGCCGCGAGCGCATCGAGATAGCCGCTTTGGCGGATGGTTGCCTCGACTACCGGCAACACCGGTCCTTCCAGTGGCATCTGCCGCAAGTCCTCGATGAGCTGAACGAACGCCGCGACCCGCTTGCGTGCCGCCGTGCCGAGCGCCTCTATCGCGGCATCGGACCGCATTGCGTCCCACAGACGCTCTGCGTTGTCTGCATGGTCCCGTAATACCTGCAGCGTCGTAGGGCCGATGCCTCGGGCGGGCACGTTGACGATGCGCTCGAGCGCCTTGAGGTCATACGGGTTGTGGATGACGCGTAGGTAGGCGACGACGTCCTTGATCTCCTTCCGCTCGTAAAACCGCGTGCCCCCGATGATTATGTGGGGGATGCGGAGGCCGAGAAACGTTTCCTCGAAGGCTCGCGACTGAGCGTTCGTGCGATACAGGATCGCGAAGTCGCCGTAGCGCCTGTGGCCGGCTCGCACCTCGCGCTGAATGGTCTCGGCAATCACTTGCGCCTCGTCGGTCTCCGTGCCACACATCGTCAGGGTCACTGGCGAGCCGCCAGCATTCTCGGTCCACAGCTTCTTTTCTGCGCGGTTGCGGTTGCGACGGATGACGCGATGCGCGGCGTCCAGGATGCTCTGAGTCGAACGGTAGTTCTGGTCCAGCGTCACCACCTTCGCGTCCGGGTAGTCGCTGGTGAAACGCAGGATCAGCTTCACGTCGGCTCCGCGCCACCCATAGATGGACTGGTCGTCGTCGCCGACCACCGTGATGTTCTCGTGTTCCCCGCCGAGTAGCTGAATCAGTGTGTACTGCGACTGATTGACGTCCTGATACTCGTCCACCAGCACATGGCGGAACTGGTCTCGGTAGCGCTCGAGCACCGTTCGGTCTTCCCGCAGCAGCCGCACTGCGAAAAAGATCAGATCGTTGAAGTCTAAAGCGTTGTACTCGCGTAGGCGGGCCTGATACTTCGGGTACACCTCGGCGACGATCCGCTCGAAGAATCCGTGCACAACGTCGGGGAATTGCTCTGCGGAGATCAGCTTCTCCTTGGCCCGACTGATGGTGGTCAGTACCGAGCGGGGGGTGAACTGCTTCTCGTCCAGGTTCAGTTCCCTGAGGCAGTCTCGCACCACAGATGTCTGGTCGTCATCATCATAAACGACGAAGTTGCGGTCTATACCGATGCGCTCTCCACACTCGCGCAGGATGCGGCTGCACATCGAGTGGAAGGTGCCCACCCACCGCGGCTGCAGGTCCTCGCCCAGCAGTGCAGCGACACGCTCTTTCATCTCGTTCGCGGCTTTGTTGGTGAATGTGACGGCGAGCACGTTCCAGGGGCGCAGGCCGTCCGAGATGAGGCGCGCGATTCGATAGGTAATCACCCGAGTCTTGCCGCTCCCTGCACCGGCAAACACCAAGAGCGGCCCGCCGGGATGCATGACTGCCTCCAGTTGCTTGGGGTTGAGAGAGGAGAGATCGAGCTTGCTCACCGCCCTTCAGCCTACCCGCTCGCCGTACCGGGTGTCTAGCGGATCAAGCTGATTCGTGTTGACGTTTGTCAACTCATCAGGACCAGGTGCCCGAGCCGGTAGGCTACGAACCAGGTTGAGAGCTCGGCTCGGGTCGAGGACGCCCAGCACGTGGCGCTCTTTCTTCGGGCGGTGCCCACCTCGCTGTGCCGTGCCGCTGAGCCCACAGCAGGCCGAGCACGCCGATGGCAACCACCAACAGAGCCACCGCTTGGGCATCCGTCAGCAGCCCCGGAATCAGATACGTAGAGGTCGCCCCGGCGCGCGTGAATTCGTAGAGGAACCGATACAGCCCGTGTAGCAGCAGGAATCCCCAGAAGATCTGGCCTTGCTTTCCGTCCCTCCGATCCCACCACAGCAGCACTCCCGCGATGATCAGGTTTGCCACCGTCGCGTAAAGCTGTGAAGGGTGGCTGGGCGGCGTGACACCGTCCGGCGTGCGAAACGTGCAGGCCCAGGGTAGGTTAGTGGGTGACCCGTAGCAGCAGCCGTTCAGGAAGCAGCCGATCCGCGCGATGGCGTAACCGAGGGCGATCGAGGGCGCACACAGGTCGGCCCAGCGCCAAAACGAGATCTTTCGGCGACGCGAGTACCAAAGTCCCGCCAACACGCCCGCGGCCAAGCCCCCGAAGTAGGTCAGCCCGCCCTGCCAGATGTACAGCACCGAGATGGGGTTATCTCGGTAACTGGACCACTCCTGAACTACCCACCCGATTCGCGCCCCGATAACCCCGGAGACCAGCAACACCACGCCGATGTCCAGGATAGTGTCCAGATCGGCGCCGTACTTGGGGCCGCGACGCCATGCCAGTACGATTGCCAGAATGAACCCGAGGACCAGCATCAGCCCGTAGGAGCGTACGGGCACGCCGAACACTTCGAATAGAATGGGGTACACGGCGAACCTCGGCAGTCAGGGTACCGTCAATATACCTGGAGTGAGTGTCGCAGCCTACGGATCAGCCTATTGACCTCGCAGGCGCCTGGTCCAGGCCTCTGCGTGCCGCTTAGTCCGATTAGGCTATACTTTCGCGCGCGAGGGCCTGTGCTCTACGGTTCATCCCCCAGAAAGATGTTGTTGGAGCCCGGCGCGGATTTGGGGAATAGAAACGGTGAGTGCCGCGCTCGCGTCCGCGTTGCGCTGTTGATTCTGCGGCTTAGGCTGCGACGATAAGGTGGGAGCATGGCTGATTTGCCTGAGTTGAGAAGGGACCCGGCGACCCGAGAATGGGTCATCATTTCGCCGAAGAGAGAGGGTCGTCCGAAGGGGTTTCGGATACCGGACGGTGACGAACCGCTCGAAGAGTTCGACCCCGAGTGCCCGTTCTGCCCCGGCAACGAGACAATGACCCCGCCCGAAGTGCTGGCCTATCGGAGTTCCGATTCCCAGCCCGACTCGCCCGGCTGGTGGGTGCGAGTCGTCCCCAACAAGTTCCCGGTCATCTCGCCCGATGGAGACCTGGACACCAAGGGCTTCGGCATGTACGACCTGATGCACGGCGTGGGCGCCCACGAGGTGATGATCGAAACGCCGAAGCACAACTTGCAGATTGCGACCATGCCCCTGCAGCAGTTGGCCGAAGTGCTTTGGGCCTTCCGTGACCGATGTCTCGACCTATCGCAGGATACGCGCGTGCGCTACACAATGCTGTTCCGCAACCGCGGTCAAATCGCGGGAGCAACGCTAGCACACCCTCACTCCCAGCTCGTCGCGCTGCCGATGATCCCGCACGACCTCAAGCAGAAGATTGCGGGCGTCGCAGCATACTACGACTTCCACGAGCGATGCCTGTACTGCGACATGATCCGCCAGGAAACCAATTTCGGCGAGCGCCTCATCTGTGGCAACGAGGAGTTCATCGCGTTCTGCCCGTACGCCCCGAAGTACCCCTACGAGATCGTGATCATGCCGCGCGGTCACCGCAGGTCCTTTGTCGAAGAGACCCGACACACCATCGAACCGATGGCCCGCATCGTCCGCGAGGTGATGCAGCGCCTCGATAGCGCACTGAACAGCCCGCCGTTCAACTTCACCTTCCACTCCGCGCCGGTGAATGTCGAGAAGGACCCGCTCTTCCACTGGCACCTCAGCGTGCTGCCTCGGCTCACCATCGCAGCAGGCTTCGAAATGGGTACCGGCATCTACATCAACACCGTGCGCCCCGAGGATGCCGCGCGCATCCTCCGAGAGGAGCCCATCGAGCCGAAACTCGTAGAGGCTGCTCAGCCCGCTTCGCCAGGCAACGGGGAAACTAAGTCCGCGAGTAAGAGCAAAGTTTCGACTTGACAGAGGGGTAGGGATCGTTCACACTGAGAGGCCCGACACAGTGGCGTCGGGCCTCTCGCCTATGCTTTTGGACCGCCCACTGCGGGGCGAGATCACGGAGGTCGCCGTGAAGGACAAACCCACCCTTAGCCCGTCCAAGTTCGTGACCTACCTCGCCTGCCCGGTGATGTATCGCTGGAGCTTCGTGGACCCGCGAGGACGTTGGTACCGAACTGCCAAACCCTATTTCAGCTTCGGCGCCACCCTGCACAAAGTGCTGCAGCGCTTTCACGAACAGGGCGGCGTTGGCGAGGTGCCCAAAGAAACCCTGCTGGCCGACTATGAAGAAAGCTGGATCGAAGCGGGATACGACAGCCCCGAGGAGTCGGCAAGGCGGCTGGAGATGGGTCGCGAACTGCTTGTCGCCTACTACGAGAAGCAGGCTGCAGCGCCGACGCTCGCCAAGCCCGTGTACGTCGAACGGATGCTGCGCTTCGACCTTGGCCCCTTCCTGCTGCAGGGCCGCGTGGACCGCGTGGACGAGCATCCCGACGGCGCTCTCGAGGTGGTGGACTACAAAAGCGGTCGGGACAGCGTCACCGAGGAGGACGTGCGCAACGACCTCGCCATGTGCGCCTATCAGTTGCTTCTGCGCAGGCTTCATCCGGAGCGTTCGGTGCGCGCGACGATTCACGCACTGCGGGCCAACCAATCTGCCACCGTTGGGCTGACCGATGAGGAGTTAGCGCAGTTCGAGGAGAGCCTGCGTTTGTTGGGAGAGGAGATCCTGGAGACAGACTTCGCGGCACTAAAGCCGGCGTTCAAAGCGGTGTGTTTGGGGTGCGACTTCGTGCCGTTGTGTAAACGCGACCCCGAGTACGCGGCCCAGTGGGATGCCGCGCAGTCGGAGGCCGCGCCGGAGGTCTGATGCCCTTGTCAGGCGGCAAGCGATGACCACGCTCGAGCCGTATTCCCCTGGGTCGAAGGGAAGCAAGACTGAGGGACCGTGGGCGGGAAGGACGTGCATAATGAGAGGCGGATGATCCCTGCGCTTGCCCCCGCCCGACTTCAGGACCTTCTCGCCGAGCCCGGTGCCATGCTACTCGACGACCGTCAGTACGGCCGCACCTCGGTGTTGCGTGATCCCGTCGGCCATATAACTGCCCACACTCCGTTGGAGGTGGGGAAGGCGCTGGCCGAGTTGGACGCTGCTTTGGCTGGCGGGCTGGTAGCCGCCGGGTACCTCTCCTACGAGGCAGGCGTCGCGCTCAACCGGCCCAACGCGATCCGTCACATGCACTACCTGCCGCTCGTGTGGCTCGGGCTGTACGAGGGGGTGGAGGAGGCCGACTCCGAGTGCTTCGAGTTCGATCCCTCCGCCGCTTGTGGTGGAGGGATGGGAGGCATAGAGAACCCGCGGCTGTGTATCGGGGCTAGAGACTACGGCCGTGCGGTAGACCGGATCAAAGCCTACATCGAGGATGGCGATGTGTACCAGGTCAACTACACCTGCAAGTTGCGCTTCGAACACGACGGCCCGCCCGCCGACCTGTTTCTAGAACTGCGCAGAGATCACCCCGTCGGCTACTCGGCGTTCCTGAACCTGGGTGATGCGCAGGTGCTCTCCCTTTCCCCCGAACTGCTCCTCCGACGCGAGGGTAGGCGCGTGCTCACCCGACCGATGAAGGGCACCGCCAAACGAGGCCGCTGGAGCGAAGAAGATCGGCTCGTTGCGGACGCGCTGTCGCGCGACGACAAGAACCGCGCGGAGAACCTGATGATCCTTGACCTGATGCGGAACGACCTGGGGCGCGTGTGCGAGTACGGCAGCGTCACTGTCCCTGCCATGTTCCGTGTCGAGCGCTATCCCACGGTATGGCAAATGACGAGCGACGTGGAAGGACTGTTGCGCGAGGGCGTCCGCGTCTCGGACCTGCTCCGCGCCATCTTGCCGCCCGGCTCGGTGACGGGGACGCCGAAGTTGAGGGCGTGCGAGATCATCGGCGAACTGGAGGCGGAAGCGCGTGGCCCCTATTGCGGCTGCATCGGCATCTTCCGGCCGAACGGCGATTGCCTGCTGAACGTGGCCATTCGCACCGTTATGAAGCATGGCCCACACTGCGAGCTGGGTGTGGGAGGTGCAATCGTGGCGGACTCCTCGGCTGATTCCGAACGTGAGGAGGCTGTCTGCAAAAGCCGGTTTCTGTTCAGCAAACATGTGGTGTTCGATCTACTGGAGACCTTGCGCTACGAACGCGGCGAGGGCTACCAATGGATGGAGGACCACCTGGCGCGGATGTCCGATTCGGCTGCGTACTTCGGACGGCAGTGGGATGACAGTCGGGTGCGGGAGGCGCTGGAGGCTGCTGTCCCCGGCATCGAGGCCGACCTGTCGGTAACTGGTGCGACGGCGGCACGCGTCCGGCTGTTGGTCGGCTCGGATGGAGAGCCGAGGGTGGAGTGGGCCGCGTTGGTAGGCGGCCCAATCGGCCCCGTGACCCTGATGCTCGCGAAGGAGCGAACCGACCCGGCAGAGGTGTTCGTGTACCACAAGACCACTCACCGCGAAGCGTATGAACGCGGACTGTGTGAAGCACGGAAGCTGGGCCACTTCGATATCCTCTACCTCAACACGAGGGGTGAAGTGACGGAGTGTTCCAGAGCGAACATCGTCGTCCGGCTAGACGGTGAGTGGGTGACTCCGCCCCTTGACTGCGGCCTACTGCCGGGCCTTTGGCGTGAGGACCTTCTGAAGCGAGGTCAAGTTGCCGAGCGCGTGCTCACTCTCGCTGACCTAGTCCGGGCAGATCGGGTGCTCATTGGCAACTCCGTACGTGGCGCGATACCTGTGGCAAGCCTCCACCTCGGAGAAGGGAAGTCGGTCGAATGGCCCAGGAGAACGTTGGTAAGTGGTGGACCCTGAAGCGTTACCTACCCGCCGACTGAGCCCGAAGTGAAGTGTATGTTCCGGGAACGTCTGCCGCGCACTTCCTGTCCTGATATCTTAAGGACTGACTCTAAACGGTGGTGAACTCTGCATGAAACTGTGGATGTTGCTCCTGTCGGTGGTGTTGGCTATCTCGGTGTGCGGGAGCGGCACCTCGCGCTCTGCAGTACTGCCCTCGCCAATCAAACTCGACACCCGCGAGGCGCACGATCTCCTCACCCCGCTGACCTTCGATGCCGAGCGGTACGCGGTGCTGAAGGAAGCACGGGGGAACGTCACGCTTCGCGACTTCCCCATTAGCAGGACCGTGTCGGCCGACCTATTGCTCGAGCGCTTCGAGGTCTTGCCCTCGAACGCCGCGGTGGTTATCGGTTCGGAGTTGGGTGACATCCCGACCGAACGCCCGGACGTGGTGCTGTTGCGTGGAACGATTGATGGACTGGCAAAGTCTTCCGTGTACCTCGGCCTCTCCCCCTGGGGCTGTAACGGTTGGCTGATGATAGAAGACGACATGTACTTCCTGTCGGCCGGATCGAGGACGAACAACAAGTCTCTGCACATCTACCGTGTCAAGGACATGCCGGGCTACTGGTTCCAATCGGACTGGTTCTGCGATGCAGATAGTTTGCTGCCTCGCGGGTTGAGTGACCAGACGAATGACGTAGTGATCGCCGACGACTGCGGAGGGAAGTTGTGCTCGATTGCTGTGGAGACCGACTGGGAGTTCACAGGCAGCCTGTTCGGTGGCAATACCAACGCGTCCGGTGCATATGTCACTACGCTGTTTGGCGCCGTAGACTTCATCTATCGGCGCGACTTCGGAGTCGCAGTTAACGTTCCATACATGCGGCTGTGGAGCAACTCCAACGATCCATGGAACCAGAACAATACTTCCAACCAGCTCAATCAGTTTCGAACATACTGGACCCAAAACATGCAGCAAATCTATCGCAACATCGCGCACTTCCTCTCCGGAAGAGCGCTAGGCGGCGGCGTTGCATGGTTGGGAGTTCTTTGCGACTACGGCTATGGATACGGGCTAAGTGCCAATCTGGCAGGCTCCTTCCCTCCGGGCCTTGAGCCCGGACCTAACAACTGGGATCCGTTCGTCGTAACTCACGAGATCGGTCACAACTTCGGTGCCCCTCATACGCATGAGATGTTCCCACCCGTCGACACCTGTGGCCTCGGCTGTAACGATCCGCCATTCGTTGGGACCATCATGAGCTACTGCCACATCTGCCCGGGCGGAATGTCTAACATTCACCTGGAGTTCCATCCTCGAACCATCGAGGTCGTACAGAACTATCTCAGGGGCATAAGCTGTCTGAGCTCAGCGGTGCTCACCTGCAATGTTGCCCTTCAGGAGTATCAGGGCACGGCACCACTGATGGGATACGTGGAGTTCCGCAAGCCTGGCACCGGGGAGCTGGAATCCCTTCGGTCTGTGGTGTACCAGAACGGCACTTTCGGACTGAACACGAGCATGCTGTGCGAGCACGACTTCTCCGTCAAGTTCCCGACTTTCCTGCGCAAGACTATCCCGTCGGTGATGATCCTGCCGCCGGAGACCATCCTGAACTTCGCGATGCTGAACGGCGACGCGAACAACGACAACGTAGTGGACATTCGCGACATCAACATCGTGCTGTCCAGATTCGGACTGACCGGCCAGGGCGATGTGAACTATAACGGCGTGGTGGACGTCGCCGACCTGTCGGTGATGCTTATCAACTTCGGCCTGGTGGGTGATACCTAGAGCCTCCAAGTGCCGTACGTATGACGTTGCCCTGGAGCAGAGGCTGCTCCAGGGCAACGCGGTCGAGGGTGGTTACCCGCTATACACCGTAGTACATCATGAACTCGTACGGATGCGGCCGAAGACTCAGTTGAAGGACCTCTTCCTCACGCTTGTACCGGATGTACTCCTGCAGCAGGTCGGTGCTGAACACACCGCCCGTTGTTAGATACTCATTGTCCCGCTCGAGTGCCGTCAGCGCATCCGCCAGACTTCCCGGAGTCTTGCGGACCTTTGCGTCCTCTTCGGGCGAGAGGTGGTACACGTCCTTCTCGATGGGATCCGGAGGAACGATTTCCCTTCGGATGCCGTCGAGGCCCGCCATCAGCTGCGCCGCGAATGCCAAGTAGGGGTTGCAGCTCGGGTCGGGAGCGCGGAACTCCAGTCGCTTGGCGTGTGGCGCTGGGTTGAATGTCGGGATGCGGATGCACGCGCTGCGATTGCGCTTGCTATACACCAGGTTGATCGGAGCCTCGTATCCCGGCACCAACCTGCGATACGAGTTGGTGGTAGGTGCCGCAAACGCAAGGATCGAAGGTGCGTGTTCTAACAGGCCGCCGATGTAGTGGAGCGCGAGCTTTGAGAGCCCAGCGTACCCGTGCTCATCGTACATCAGGTTCTGTTCGTTCTTCCACAAGCTCTGGTGGCAGTGCATGCCGCTCCCATTGTCGCCGTAGATGGGCTTGGGCATAAACGTGGCCGTGAAGCCGTTGCGGAAAGCCACGTTCTTGATCACGTACTTATAGATCATCACCTGGTCGGCCTGGCGCAGCATCTGAGCGAACCGAAGGCCGAGCTCGCACTGGCCGGCAGCGCCTACCTCGTGGTGGTGCGACTCCATCTCCACCCCGACATCGCGCAAAGTGGCAATCATCTCGCCGCGCAGGTCCTGCAGCGTGTCGTTGGGTGGGACCGGCGTGTATCCGCCGCGAACCTGCATCTTGTGGCCGGGTGCGGGCTTATCCACTCGTCCGCTATTCCATATTCCCTCCGCACAGTCCACGAAGTGCATGGAGGAGTGGTTGTTCTGGTCGAACCGCACCTCGTCGAAAACGTGAAACTCCAGCTCCGGTCCGAAGAACACGGTGTCCGCGATGCCCGTCTGCCGCATGTATTCGACGGCGTTTCGTGCTACCAACCTCGGGCTCCGGTCGTAGGGTCGGCGTGTCTCTGGGTCAATGATGTCGCACACGATTACCAGCGTCTTGTACTTGCTGAACGGGTCGATGAAGTGGACGTCCGGGTCGGGTATCAGCAACATGTCCGACTGCTCGATGGTCTTGAAACAGCGAATGGACGAACCATCGAAGCCGATGCCCTCCTCGAACGAGGCTTCCGAAAACATGTTGACCGGCATCGAATAGTGATGCCAGGAGCCGATGGGGTCCGTGTAACGGTAGTCTACGATCTCAATGTCGTTGTCGCGCGCGTACTGAACGACCTCTCGCGGGCTCATTGCTCCTCCTTCATGGTGTGCCTTCCCCACGCGGGCGAGGATGGCTGCGGCGGGGCTGCGCGGTGCACAAATGACGAAGACGCCGAAGCGATCCCGTCGCTCGCCGGCGTCTTTGCAGCTTGATGCGGTCCGCGTTGACCCAACAAGGGCCAAGATTACCGGGTCAGACCGACGCCTGGCAAGCACCCGGTTCAAGAGGGCAGCTACTTGGGCCTCTTGGGCGAGCGCTATTCTTGGCTATATGGTAAAATAGTCAAAGAGCCGTCGTGTGAGGCAGGGAGTCGAGTGGGCTCGCTGTCCGCGGGGTGGCAAAGAGGACCTCGGTTTTACGAGGTCTTTCGTCAACTTGCCTTGAAGCAGGAGAACCCCGGGTGGCCTGGGCGCGGCTGGGATCAGCTTGTGGAGGTTGATTACGCCATGGCAAGTATTCGGCTCCTTCCCTTTGTGTGGGGCGTCTCGCTCCTGGGCATCTGCTTTCTCTTCTCCTCGGCCAGCAATCAGGCGCAAGATCCGACCTCGTCCGATTGGGACGGCCATCCGGACGTCACTCTTCTCGATGAGGCTGGCAATCCCGTAGACCCTACGGCTCCCAGCCCGGCTCCCTACAGTCCCAAGCAGACCTGCGGACAGTGCCACGACTACGACGCGATTACCGCGGCCTACCACTTTCAGATGGGAGCAGACCGAATCTCGGACGATTATGGTACGAAGCAAGGCAGGCCTTGGGTTAGCTCGGATGGGCAGTTCGGCCGCCAGTTCCACATGTCTTACGAGTGGCTAGGTAAGAAGAAAAACGGCTCTGCCGCGGAAGTGGGGCTATCTGCGTATCAGTTCGAGCTGTCGTGCGGGAAGTGCCACCCCGGCGGTGGCTTGGCGGAACTGGACAGGAACGGCAACCGCATGGACAAGCATCAGGCCGCCAATCCCGGAATTGCCGCATCCTTCGACGGTGATTACTTCGCGGCCGAGTGGGTGAAGTCCGGAGTGGTGGAAGCAGACTGCCTTATCTGCCACCAGCCGAAGTACGACTTTGCGGGCCGATGGCAGCAGCTATCCCAGGGTAACTTCCGGTGGGCCGCGTCCGTTGGGGCCAGGTTGGCCACCGTGGAAGGCTCGGTGCTCGCTGGCCAAACGCCCAAGCTGCGCTATCAGGGAGTAGCGAAGGACGGGACCGTGCGATTGCAAATCGGGCGGGTCACGGACGCGAACTGCCTACTGTGCCACGGTGAGGCGGAGGTGAAGAAGCGCGGGCATGTTTGGGATGGCCGGAACGAAGATATTCACTCGTCGAGAGGAATGAAGTGCACCTCTTGTCATGTCACAGGGGCCGACCACCAGATCCGTAAGGGGCGCTCGAACGAAGTGACCTTGCGCGACGACTTAGACGATCCTACGCTATCATGCGAATCCTGCCACGCTCGGGGCGAGCTCGGAGCCAAGAAGCCGCAGCACCCCTCGACCCCACCGAGCCACCTGAAGAGCATTGCCTGCGTAACGTGCCATGTGCGTGATCAGAACGTGACCGCTGTGCTGGCAGTGGATACTACCACCGGGGCGGCCATCGGTGTACCGACGCATCCGGAGGCGAAGAAATACGGAGAGAGCTTCGAGTGGAGCATGTCTCTATTTCGACTCGCAGACGGCCGCATCTATGCTGGCAACGCCCTGCTCCCGGTCTGGTGGGGCCACCGTGATGGCGATATCATCTACCCACTCACGCTCGCCGAGACGAAGGCAGCCTATCTCCGAGCACAGGCGGCGATCAAGGACGACAATGGTGACGGCAAGCCCGAGGCTAACACCGAGTCGGAAATCCTGGCGATGCTGGAGGCCCTGCGCTCCACGCTCTCCGGCGGGCGTTTTTCGCGGCCCAACCCTGTGTATGTAAAGGGTCACACGGTCTATGCCGAGACTGCCGGAAAGGTGACCAAGAGCGAACATCGCCAGGCACAGCCTCTGAGGTGGACCTTCAGCCACAACGTAGCGGCGGCATCTCGTGCACTTGGCGCCCAGGGGTGCAAAGACTGCCATACAACACCCCATTCACGCTTCCTCCACGCACCGATCGTCTTGGACCCGTACGACGAGAACGGGAAGCGCTCGACGATACAGATGTGGAAGCACCTGAAGATTGACGAGACGGTGATCACGGCGGGGCAGTAACGGGCTGCCTCCCCCGGCCTAGTCTTGGCCTCGCTCGCGGGCGCGGCGCTCGTCCTTCTTGGCAATGGCCTCGCGCTTGTCATACATCCGCTTGCCCCGCGCTAGGCCAATCTGTACCTTGGCCTTGCCGTGCGCGAAATACACTTTGAGCGGGACGATGGTGAGACCCTTTTCCTGCGACTTGGCCTTCAGGCGCATGATCTCGCTCTTGTGCATCAGCAGCTTGCGCGGGCGCCGCTCCTCTAAGTTCCAGCGCCCCGCCTGCTCGTAGGGTGCGATATACACGCCCTTCAGCCACAGCTCGCCGTCCTCCACCTGACAGTAGCCGTCGGCGAGCTGCACGTTGCCCAGGTACACCGACTTGACCTCCGGGCCGATAAGCACGATGCCCGCTTCGAAGGTGTCGAATATCTCGTAGTCGTGCCTTGCCTTGCGGTTCTGGATCGTGGCGGGGCCGCTTTGTTCCTTGCTCCGCTTGTCTCTCTTGGCCATCGCGGCGGAAGTGTACCTTTGGGTTTAAGACGACGGCCCTCCCGCACCCGGGAGGGCCGTATGGGGGCAGGGAAGTGACTAACGTCCGCGGGGAGGCGGGGGGCTTTCGTAGCTGAGGCGCACTCCGTCGTCCGACCACTCGCCTCGGATCCAGTGGCCGAAGGGGTGGCGAACCTTGTATACGCCTTTGCCGCGAAGGTTCGCGACGCCCTTTCCGGCCGCTGCCAGTGCGACCTTGCCATCGAACTCCATTCCGAACCTGGTAGCCCTGATGGTAGCGTGTCCCTCTCCTTCGAAGGTCCAACGGTCACCCTCCCGGGACTTGAGGGTGAAGCCCTCTACGCGGAACTGATCCTCGGTGACCCCGGCAATAACGAGCAACCCCGTGCCCTTGAGGTGTACGATACCGGAGCCTGCTAGTCTCACCTGTCCTTCGCCACGGGCGAGCAAGACACCCTTGCCGCCGATCCTAACGTTTTCCTGCTCCTGCGCCATCGCGAATGCCGACGCCAACAGCAGGCAAGCTGCAAATGCCATGAGTCGCTTCACTGGTGATACTCCTCCTATGGGTTGGTCAGATACCTGCGTCGTATGCATACTCGCTAGCCGGCAGGATTAGACGTGGCTCGTGCCGTTCGGTTCGGTAAGGTAGTGCGAGTTTTTTGCGAGCCCTAGCGTCGTGCGCTACATGGCCGCAATGATCGCGTCGGTGATCTCGGAGGTGGTGGCGCTGCCTCCGAGGTCGGGCGTAAGCGTCTTGCCCTCACGCAGCACGGTGTGCACCGCCTTTTCGACGCGGTCCGCCGCATCGGTTTCTCTCAGGTCGCGCAGCATCATGGCGGCACACTGAATCAACGCGATGGGATTCGCCTTGTTCTGCCCCGCGATGTCCGGAGCACTGCCATGAACGGCCTCGTAGAGCGAGCAGCTCTCCCCCACGTTGACACTGGCAGTAAGCCCCAGACCGCCTATCAACCCCGCGCATAAGTCGGACACGATGTCACCGTACAGATTCTCCATCACCATCACATCGAATCGCTCTGGGCGCATCACCAGTTGCATGCAGGTGTTATCTATGATCAGTTCGTCGGCCTGAATGTCGCTGTACTGCCTGGCGACCTTGCGAAAGCAGTCGAGGAAGAGTCCGTCGGAGAGCTTCATGATGTTCGCTTTGTGCACCGCGGTGACCCGCTGCCTGCCGAGCCTGCGCGCCAGTTCGAAGGCATACTGCGCGATGCGCGTGCTACCCTTCTCGGTGACCACCTTCAGGCTCTCGACAACGCCAGGCACCACCTGGTGCTCCAGCCCCGAGTACATGCCTTCGCTGTTCTCTCGCACCACGATCAGGTCCACGTTCGGAAAGGGCGTTTGGATGCCGGGCAGGGTCTTCACCGGCCGCACGTTGGCGTAGAGTTGCAGCCGTTGACGCATCAGCACGTTCGCGCTGGCAAAGCCGGTCCCGACGGGTGTGGTGATGGGGCCCTTGATGCCCACCCGGTTGCGGAGCAGAGACGTGAACACCTCGTCGGGCACCGTAGTGCCGTACCGGGTGTACACCTCGGCACCGGCGTCGTGCCGGTCCCAGTCCACTCGTACCCCGGTGGCCTCGACGACACGAACGGCGGCCTCCACCACTTCTGGCCCGATGCCATCTCCTGGGATGAGCGTGATGTTGTGCGTCATGGTTCCTCCCGGCGCCGAGCGCGGCGCGACCGATTAGTATACTAGGCGCCCCCGCCGAAGGGCCGTGACGAGCCCGCGGTCAATGGGGGAGCAGGTGTATCGGGAAGTCGAATGCAATCTCTTGTCGCGGTCTTGGTGTGCTGCCTTACGCAAACGTTGACATCCAACCTCCTCCGCAACGCGGGGTTCGAGGAGGCGGGTGGTTGGAACATGCCTGGTCCTGTGTGGGGCATAGACCGCTCGGTCCACCGTTCGGGTTCGGCGTCCACAAAGTACAAGAATATTCATGTAGACTTGTACAGAATAGCCTCTCAGGTCGTTCCAGTGAAGCCAGGGGCCAGATACAAAATCTGCGCTTGGATTCGCACGGAAGATGTCGTCGGGACCGAAGTCGGGGCGACCATCGCGCTGGAGTGGATCGGTACGGCAGGCGAGTTCCTAGGCGGCTGCTATCCGAGAGGGGTCACGGGCACGTCGGGCTGGACCCGCGTCGAGGCGGTTACCGCCGTTGCGCCGACTGCGGCCCGCGGCGTACGATTCGTATGCTACGTCGCGAAGGGCTCAACCGGCACGGCTTGGTTCGACGACCTGGAATTGTTCGCAATCGGTCGCGATGACTGGCACGTCACCATCCTCGAGCCGTGGTTCCGAGGCCGCCTGGACGGGTGCGACACGGTGCGGGTCGAGGTCCGGCTTCCGCCGGAAGCGGTCTCGGAGGGTCATGCGGTTCGTGCGTTCTGGGCATCACCGGGTGGCTCGAGTTCCACCGTCACGGCCGCTGAACCGACAACGTTGTGTCTGGATGCGTCCGATCTGTCCCCGGGCCGTCATCACCTTGTCGTCGATTGGCTGGGCCCGCAAGGCGATACCAAGCGCCGGTACGTGCGAGAGCTGACGAAGGGGATGTCGGCCCCCAAGCGTGTGGCCTTCGACGGGGTCAGGCTGCGTATCCACGGGAGACCCTTCTTCCCCCTCGGCGTGTACGACAGCGAGGGCTGGAAGTCCGAGACGACTCCTGCGAGGTTGCAGCAGATAGCCGATGCAGGTTTCAACTGCGTTTTGCCTTACGGTCTATTGAGCGGTTCTGTAGAAGATTGTCGCAAATACTTGGACGCTGCTGGTCGTCTGGGACTGCGTGTTCTTGTCTCGCTGAAGGATCTCTATGAGCACGTGCGCTATCCGCTCCGGCGAATGCCGGGCATCGAAGGCCGCGAGAACGTGCTCCGCACGGTGGTCACAACACTCAAGGACCACCCCGCCCTTCTCGCCTGGTACGTGAACGATGAGAGCGGCCCGGAACACGCCGAGGAACTGCGTTGGCTCTACGAGATGGTTGTCACCTTGGATCCAGAGCATCCGTGCCTCGCGGTCACCAATCAACCGGAGTCCGCCTACGAGTTCTGGGACACCACTGACATCATCGGCGTGGACCCCTATCCGGTGCCCGGTTCGCCTCTGACCCTGGTTCGCGATTGGGTTCAGGCGGGTGTAGATACCGGTCGGCCCGTGTGGGCAGTAGTGCAGGCCTTTAACAAGGCCAACTATTCTCCAGGCCCGGGTTTCAGGGCGCCGACCGTCGCCGAGTACCGAGCGATGGCGTTCCTGGCTCTCGCCTCCGGAGCAGGGGGGCTCCTAGCTTACTCCTACCACGACCTTCGCAGAGAAGCCGACTTTGAGCAGCGCTGGGCAGAGATCGGAGCCGTGAACCGAATGCTTCGGCGTTTCGGAGAGGTGGTTTCCGAGAGCGAGTGGCAAACGGTTGCTTGTGCCGGGGCGTTCGCAGCGACGTGGCGCTTGCGCGGCCAGGAGCACTTCTTGCTCGTGAACCCGACGTCTTCGCCGGTGACCGCGTCCCTGTCGCTAGGTGCCCTTCGCGAGTGCACCGAGGCTTTCACGCGTTCGGTCATCCACACGAAGGCTGGGCGCCTAGAACGCAGATTGCCTGCATTCGGGGTGGAGTGGCTGATTATGGACGATTGATACCTGCTGCCACGGCTCGAGTTCTCTCCACGTCCTATCGCTCACCGTCACTGCATCTCCTGTTAGCTGCTATCACATGTGCTATGCCACTATGTCGTCATGCTGAGCCTGTCGAAGCTAACGTCATGCTGAGCTTGTCGAAGCTAACGTCATGCTGAGCCTGTCGAAGCTAACGTCATGCTGAGCCTGTCGAAGCTAACGTCATGCTGAGCCTGTCGAAGCATGCATCCGTCAGCCACTCGCTACCACATGAAACCGCGACGTTCGCATCAGGCGCGGTCATGCTTCGACAGGCTCAGCATGACGGAACTTTATGACGGAACTTTGCTGGTGTGTTGGCTAATACACGGGGTCGGGGGCTCAGCATGACGGTTTGGGTGTTCATGTGCTTATTCGAGTTGCTGTGCTGAATGATCGCTACCGAGATGATATCTAACACGGGGGAGGAGGCTCAGCATGGTGCATAGAGCGCTGCTACCTAATGCAATACTGCGAACGGCGAGTGAGGTGACAACAGCCGGGAGGCAGCCACGTGCAACGTGGTAGTTAGCTCTCCTCGCTGACGTCCTTCAGCTTCCGGGCCTGTTTAGGGCGGCGCAGCTTGCGAAACGCCCGCTGTTCGATCTGCCGTACCCGCTCCCGCGTCACGTTCAGTGCCCGGCCCACGTCTTCCAGCGTGTACATGTTGCCGTCGTGAAGACCGAAGCGAAGCATGATGACAGTGCGCTCACGCTCCGACAGCACGGAGAGTGCATCCTCGATGCGGTCTCGCAGCGCGAGTCGCGAGGCGATATCCAGCGATGCGGTCCGGCTGTCTTCCAAGAAGTCGGCAAGCACCGAGCCTTCGTCTTCGCCGACGGGCGTCTCCAGCGAAACCGGGTGCGGCGCGATCCGCATCAGCTCCGTCACCCGCTCGACAGGGACTCCCAACTCCACGCCGATCTCTTCCAGCGTCGGCTCGCGGCCCAATCGCTGCACCAACCGGCTGGTGGCTTTCACCAGGCGATTGATCGTCTCCACCATGTGCACGGGGATGCGGATCGTGCGCCCATGATCGGCCAGCCCACGCGTAATGGATTGGCGAATCCACCAGCTCGCGTAGGTGCTGAACCGAAACCCCTTGGTGTAATCGAACTTGTCCACCGCGCGGATGAGACCCACGTTCCCGTCTTGGATCAGGTCTGCCAGGGGCAGCCCCCGCCCTGTGAAGCGCTTAGCAATGGAGACGACCAGGCGAAGGTTCGCCTCGACCAGCGCGAGCTTAGCCCACTCGTGACCCTCCGAAGCCAGCTTGGCCAGTTTCAACTCTTGGTCCGCATGCAGTAGGGGGACCCGACCGATGAGCCGCAGCCAGACCTTTACCGCGTCCTCCACCGCAGGCCCTTCGAGCGCTGCGAGGTCTTCTCCGGTAAGGTCCGCCTCCTTCGGGATCTCGGGCTCCTCGGTCTCGGGCTTGCGCATGTGAACGACGGCCACTTCGGCGACCTTGATGCCCGAGCGCTCCAGCATGGCGAACAGATCGTCCAATCGCTCCAAGTCGTCCTCGGAGAGACACGCGTTGATCTGATCGAGCGTAACCCAGCCGGTTGACTTGGATTGCTCCACCAGTTCGAGGATATCCGGAGGCCACTCGTACGATGTGTCAGCCACGATTGAGTCCTAGCAAAAGGGTCATACAGGTTAACGGCAGGAGCGGAGCCTTAGTCCCCTCTGCTCTGTTCGCCAAGAAGCCTGCAATATTCCTGCCATACCGCATCGGTTTTCGTGGTCGCGTCGCTGATGTCGGCCTGCAGGCGTCTCCTCGACGCCTTCTGGAGCGCAACGGTGAGGCACTGCAGGTAGTCTTTCAGGATCTGCTCTCCGAGCGGCTCGCTGTCGGTAATCAGGATGTCGTGGAGAGCGCGCTGGGTTTCCGCTGGTGACACGGAGGCGAGCACCTCCGCAGCAGAGCCTTGGGGCGGCATGTCGGGGTATGCGGCGAGCAGTGCGTGCACGATCTCCCTATACTCCGGCGATGGGAACTGCTCCGGCCTCAGCGCGGGCCATCCCAGTCCGCGCCATTCGGGGTCGCACGCAGCCCGCAGGAGGCCTCTCTGCGCCTTTTCTACTGCGGACCGTGTTCGCAAGGCGGATGGACGGGTCTCCGTACGCACCACCGCCTTACCACGGGCTAACGCCGCTACCTCCTGATGCACCAAGCGCTCGGCGCGTACGCGGTCGGTCAGAAAACTGGGTAGGTGGCGAGCGACACGCTCGATGTACCGGTCGCGCTCCACTTGGCTGGGTATCGCGGCCAACACACGCACGGCAGCAGCAACGAACTCCGCAGCACCCTCAGAGGAAGACAGATCGTGCCGTGCTTCCAGAAGGTCCAGTTCGAAGTCCGTGGGTGTGCTAGCTCGTGCCACCACAGCAGACAACGCCCCCGTTCCCTGTTTCTTGAGCAGCGAGTCGGGGTCTTCGCCATCTGGAAGTCGGGCGATGCGCGTGCGAAGTCCAGCAGCTACCGCGATCTGCGCGGCTCTGAGCGCTGCCTTACGTCCTGCCTCGTCCGCGTCGAACATGACCACCAGCTTCTCGGTCCAGCGTTTCAACAGACTCGCATGCTCCTCGCCGAATGCGGTGCCTAGGCCCGCGACCGCGTACTCCAGCCCCGCACCGTGGCATGCGATCACGTCCAGATAACCTTCCACTATGAGCGCAAAGCCACGCTCGGCGATGTTTGACTTGGCCAGGTGAAACGCATACAGCACGTTGCGCTTGCTGAAGAGCGGAGTGTCGGGTGAGTTCAGGTACTTCGGCTCGCCCACCCCGAGCACACGGCCACCGAAGGCGATAATGCGCCCCTGCGGATCGAACACTGGGAACATCAGGCGGCCGCGGAACTTGTCGTAGTAACCGCCGTCCGGCCCTTGGTCCACCAGCCCCGCCTTCGCGGCGTCCGCTAGCCGGTGGCCTTGCTTCTGCAGAGTTGTCGCCAGTGCGTCCCCGAAGCCAGGCGCAAACCCGAGCCCGAAGCGTTCTGCGAGACCGTCGGGTATGCCCCTGGCCCGCACGAACTCCTGCGCCGACTGGGACCTGAGCAGTTGCTCGCGGAAAAAGGCTTGTGCAGCATCCAGGGCGGCGCGCATCGCATCTGCTTCCCCCTTTGCCTCCGGCGACCGCTTGACCAGTCGCACGCCGACACGTTCGGCAAGGCGTTCGAGGGCTTCGACGAAAGTGATGTGCTCGATCTCTTGGAGAAACGTGAAAACGTCGCCGAACTTGCCGCATCCGAAGCAGCGGAACGTCTTCAGGTCGGGGTTCACATAGAACGAGGGGCTCTTCTCGTTGTGAAACGGACAGAGCCCCTGAAAACTCTTTCCCGATCGCCGGAGACGGACGTAGTTGCCTACGACTTCGAGAATGTCGGTCCGTGCGCGGACCTCTTCGACCTGCGGATCCCCGGCCATCGCACGTGCACGGCTACTTGCCGGCGGCGACGCTGATGTACACCACTCGCTGCACGCCGTTCAAAGTGACGAACTGGAACACGACGTGGCTGTTGTTGAGGAACCGCAACTGCATCGTCTGACCCTTGAAGTCGTATCGGTCCGGGTTTTTGTAGACGCTCATCACCTGCTGGAACGTCGAGCCCAGTCGAATCCCGCCCGCGGCGACCGCGGCGCCGGAGAAGCCCTTGGCGTCAATCTGGATCACGCGGTTGTCATCATCAATCACGAAGGCGTACTCCGTGCCTCCGCGCTTGTACACCCAGCGCGTGACCGTCGTGGTCATCTCGCCCTCGAAGCCGCCGCCGATGCCACCCGCAGGCCCGCCTGCTCCGGCAACGGGAATGCCGCCAGGCCCCATCGTCGGCCCGACCATTCCGGGAGGGCCACCCTTTGTGGGGCCACCCACGCCGGCAGGACCCATCGCTACAGGGCCAGCAGGTGCAGGACCGGCCGGTCCGACCATGCCAAAGGGGTTCTCGGTCATCTCACCGCCGGACGGAGTGCCCTGGTCCTGCTTCACCTGGAGCGGCTCAATGCGAGTAGGGTTGCCCCACACCTGCAGCACGCGGGTGTGCGGGTCGAGCAACTTGATGCCCAAAAGGCCGGTGTTCACCACATGCTTCGTGGTGGTCTTCTGACCGGCCTGGGCCCATCCGGCACCGGTCACGCACAACGCGCCGGCCAGCGCCGTGACTGCGAACAATACGTGCTTGCTCTTCATCTGCGAGATCTCCCTCCAGCCGTGCGATATCCTATTCGGCACGCCCCGCACTTCTCAATGGCAGCGGGCTGTCCCGGTAGGGGTTCACCTTCCAATGACGGAGTCCTTGGCGACCGGTTCCATTATCCCAATTATCGGCGAAGAACGAAAGGGGCAAACGACTCGACACGTTCGACTCTCACGGGTTACAATTCCCACTGATTGCCGCCACCAGGGCGAAACCGGAGGAATGCTCATGGGAAATGCGATTGCTGTTACTGCCGACACTTTCGATTCTGAAGTTCTCCAGTCCTCAATCCCGGTACTCGTGGACTTCTGGGCCGCCTGGTGCGGTCCGTGTCGTATGATTGCCCCGTTCGTGGAAGCCGTTGCCGAGGAGTTCGCAGGCAAGGCAAAGGTAGCCAAGGTGGACGTGGATAGCAACCAGAGCTTGGCCATGCGGTACGGCATCATGGGCATTCCTGCGCTGCTGATTTTCAAGGGGGGACAGGTAGTAGAGCAGATGGTCGGTGCTAGGGGCAAGGACGAGATCGCCGACGCCCTCCGACGCCACGTAAGCTAGTTTCGCCTACTCGCCCGAACTTTCTACCCAAGCGCGCAGCGCGATCAGAGGGTTCGAGCTGTGCAGCTGCCTTCGCGCCATTCGGTGTTCGGACTCCGTGATGGGTCCCAGCGCGTCGAACACCTCGCGCTCGCTAGAATGAAGCTCTTCACGCGATCTCGGGGTGAACACCCCGGGCCACCACTCCTCCTGGCGAATAAACCTCTCGCCCAAACGGTTGCAGCGGCGGCAGCGGAACTTGATGTACACGAAGCTCGGACCGAACTGCCGGATATAGTACTCCTGCAGCACCAAATCCCTGCGCACCAGCGGTTGACCACAATCACAAAGCAGCTTGGTCATCGTTCTACTCGGATTATATTCCAAGCACCTCAGCGCAGGCGAGGAATCCGTGCCCTCCTGTAAACTTTCGGCGTGAGCGACTTCCAGAACCTGGACCTTCGCCTATTCGAGATCCTGAACGGCGTTCCGCACCCCGAGTGGCTGAACGCCTTCTTCTGGGTCGTCACGTCTCTGGGGCTGGGGTGGGCTCAGGCAGGCGGAGTGGTGGCCATAAGCCTTCTTTGGTGGCGAGGGCGCGAGCGATTTTTCGCTTCGGAGGCCGCTAGGCGGCTGCTGTGGCCTGGGCTATGGTCCTTCGCTCTGAGCGGGCTGCTGAGCCAAGGGCTGAAGAGGTTGATCGAGCGTCCCCGACCGCCCGACCTGGGCGCAAAGGCCCTCGACGAGTACATCCACGCATACTCGTTCCCCTCCGGCCATGCCACCACTTCCTTTGCGCTCGCCGTGGTGGCAATCAGCATCACTCACGGCACCCGCAGAGCCTGGATCGGCTGGGTCGCAGTTGCGCTCGCGCTGCTAGTTGGCTACTCCCGTGTGTACCGCGGCGTACACTACCCATCGGACGTGCTGGGCGGTGCGCTCCTCGGAGCCCTCACCGGCCTCTGCGTGCTGTGGTTCTTTCGATGCCGCTACCAAGCGTCCGGAAGCTCGGAGTAGGTCGGTGTCGAGAGATATCGCTCTCCACTGCTGGGGATGATCGTCACGATCATCTTGTCTCGGCTCTCTTCACGCCCTGCGACCTGGAGGGCTGCCCATACCGCTGCGCCACTGGAGATGCCTGCCAGGATCCCCTCCTCCCGCGCTAGCCTTCGCGCGGTCTCGATGGCGGCTTCGGTCGGTACCTTCACGATCTCGTCAATAACGCTGCGATCGAGAATCGGCGGGACAAAGCCTGCACCGATGCCCTGAATCGGATGTGGGCCCTTCGGCTCGCCGGATAGCACCGCACTGGCGGCAGGCTCTACGGCCACACAGCGAAACTCGGGCTTCCGCGATTTGATCACCTGCCCGACGCCTGTGATGGTGCCGCCCGTACCCACCCCCGCTACCAGAACGTCCGCCTTGCCGTCGGTGTCCTTCCATATCTCCTCTGCGGTGGTGCGGCGATGAACGTCCGGATTCGCAGGGTTCTCGAATTGCTGGGGCATCAGGTAGCGAGAGGGGTCCGAGGCTACGATCTCCTTCGCTTTGGCAATCGCTCCACCCATGCCCTCCGGACCCGGCGTCAGAACGAGCTTGGCTCCCAACGCCTTCAGCAAATTCCGCCGCTCCACCGACATCGTCTCCGGCATCGTGAGGATCAGCCGATAGCCCCGCGCTGCACACACGAATGCTAGCGCGATCCCGGTGTTGCCGCTCGTAGGCTCGACGAGCACCGTGTCCGGCCCGATCTTGCCCTCGCGCTCGGCGGCCTCGATCATGCTCACGCCGATCCGATCCTTCACGCTGGAGAGAGGGTTGTAGAACTCCAGCTTCAGCACGATGTCCCCCGGCAGACCCTTACTCAGCCTCTGCATCCGGACGAGCGGCGTTCCCCCGATGAGCTTCGTTATGTCCTCTGCAATTCGCATCGTCGTTCTCCTACTCTCGTCTCGATCTATAGGCCTGGCATCAAGGCCATGGCCTCGCTCAGTCTGCGCGCGCGTTCAGCCAGCCCGCCTATCGTTTCGGAGGCAAGCAAAGTGTCGAGCGCCTTCTCGGCTCCCACTGCCCACTGGCGAACCGCCACTCTCGACAGCTGCTCTGCGGCGCCACGAGCCGCGGCACCGCCACCCTCGAACGCTGCGACTACCTCTCCGACCTCGATCTCGTCACCGTCGCGCGCCAGCGCATAGCCGCCAGAAGGACCCCGCTCGCTATGCACGAAGCCCTGGCGGCGCAGCCGCACCAGCACTTGATGTGCCGAAGCGACGGCTATGCCTGCCCTGCGGCTCAATTCGCCGGCCTGCAAGGGTTTGCCCTCGGGCTGAATGGCGAGTTCCACCAGGACGCACAGCGCGTGTTCCGTCTGCAGGCTTATCAGGCGAGGCATAGTTGATATTGTTGTCAACAATATCATAAATTCACAACCGTGTCAACCCGTAGGACCCCCTGCCCGATACCGAGAATGCCAACCCATGGCCAAGAAGCGGCGTGTCGAAGAAACCATCGAGCACCAACTAGAGATGTGGCGTGCAAGCAGGAATGCGCCCGCTGACCCGGGACTACGCGACGCCTACCCTGACATTCCGAGGCTTCCCATTCGTCTCATCTGCCCACGCCTAGACAAAGAGATCAATCACGGCAACCTACTTCGAATCGCTGAGGCCTTTCGCCTGGAGATGGTCGTCTTTGCCCCGGATGACCGGCCCTGGGACCTCTCAGGCGCCATGGGGGCGACGGTCTGGCAACCGTTCGAGCGCAAGCCAGGCGCCGAGGCAATCGCCCAAGCTAAGACCGATGGCTACCGCATCTACGGCCTGGACCTGCACGAGAGGGCCCGTAACCTCCACAGCGTCGAGTGGCGATTTCCGGCGGCGCTGGTGGTTGGCGAAGAGCTCCACGGCTTAGCAGACGAGCACCGCAGCGCCTGTGACGAGTTGGTTGCCATCCCGCTCTACGGACTGATGCAGTCGCTCAACGTGGCCGTGGCAACCGGAATTTGCCTGGATCGCATGGTCGAGACCCTGGCGCGCCAAGACCCGCAGTGGCGCCCCGTTCGGGCAGCCTCGCGCAGGCTACTCGACTAGCTTTGAAGCGGAAGCAGGGTGTTTCACCGGCGCGGCACTTTGCGTTCCGTGTTACGATGCCTGTGGCCCTCTGGCTGTGGTGTAATCCCTCCGACCGAAGCCCAGTCTTCGGCGGCTCCGGACTCTCCTCCTAACACGACGCCACGTACAAGGGAAGCTTAGGAGGTGCTTTGTGCCTGAGGAGAAAGGAAAGGCAGCGAAGGACCGCGCATCCAAGGGTCGAGGCTGGCATGGTGACCCGGACGGTCATCGCCGTGCCGGCAAAAAGGGAGGCGAAAAGGTCTCCCGGAACCGCGAACATATGGCCGAGATCGGCCGTCGTGGCGGGCAGAAGGTATCTGCCGACCGCGAGCACATGGCGAACATCGGCAGGCGGGGCGGCCAAAAGTAGGCCGCGACCCTTGCAACTAGCTTAGCGCCGGGAGGCGGCAGACCCCCGGCGCTTCTGCGTTCCCCAGATGTGCGACAGGAACAGGACGGGCGGGGAAGAAGCCAACGGCTATGACTGAACTGCGCACAGGCACGCTGGCGCTAATGGGTGCCGATCTCGGCCCCGAAAACCCACTTCCCGACCTCGGCACGGTGAACCCTGTCGGCGGGAAGGTAGAGGCAGAACCCGATGTTCCCGAGGAAGACTGCAGGTACCTGGGATGGGAAGTCGAGGTGAGCATCCTCCCACATCGCTTGCAAGACGGCTACACGCGCAAGCGCCGACCGATGCAGCTACCCACCATCGTGCTGGAAAACGAGCGGCTGCACGCAACGTTCCTGCCAACCCTGGGAGGGCGCCTCTGGTCCCTATACGATAAGCAGCTGGCACGCGAGCTACTATACGTCAACCCAGTCTTCCAGCCCGCCAACCTAGCAGTACGCAACGCATGGTTCAGCGGAGGAGTCGAGTGGAATGTCGGCATACGCGGTCATACCCCTTATACGTGTTCTCCCCTCTTCGCAGCGCGAGTACAAGGAGAGGGTTACCCGATCCTGCGCCTTTACGAATGGGACCGTATACGGCGCGTGTACTACCAGTTGGACACATGCCTACCTCCGGCCTCTCCACTGCTACACGTGTTCGTACGCATTCGCAACCCGCGTGAAATCCAGATACCGATGTACTGGTGGTCCAATGCAGCCGTGACCGAAACGCAGGACCTACGTATCATCACCCCGGCAAACTACGCATACAAGATGGCCTACGATGGACGTATGGCGCGGGCGACCTTGCCGGAGTGGGGCGGCTACGACATCACACGACCGACACGAGCACCCTCGGCCAGCGACGCTTTCTTCGTGGTGGACGAGCCGACGAGACCGTTCGTGGCCGCCGTCTATGAAGATGGGAGCGCTACGTTCCAGGCCTCGACGCCTCGTCTGAAGGGCCGCAAGCTGTTCGTATGGGGTATGGGTGCGGGAGGTAGGCGGTGGCAAGAGTTCCTGTCGCAACCGGGACAAGCATATGTGGAGATCCAGGCCGGGCTCGCACGCACGCAGTACGAGTGTATCCCGATGCCTGCTTCGGCCGATTGGTCGTGGCTGGAGGTGTACGGTCCCCTGCAATGCGACACGAAGGCCACGCATGGCCCGGATTGGCAACAGGCGCGCCGTGAGGTGGCGAACCGGATTGATACACTGGCACCTGCCAGCTACTTGCAGCAGGCGTACGACAAAGCGCTGGTGGCCTCGGATGCGGCTCCGCACGATCTGCTCCATCTGGGGTCCGGGTGGGGTGCACTGGAGGAGATGAGGGCTGCTGGAGAGAGTGCCAGCAGACTCGCGCACTCCCAAGTGAACGCTCTCCCGTTCCCTCAGTCGTCGCTTACGGATGAGCAACAGCCGTGGGTGCGACTGCTGCAGGAAGGCGCACTTGCCGAACCAGACCCGAGCGATGGCCCCGGCGCATTTATGGTGCAAGAGGAGTGGATGCAGCTACTGGCGCAATCGCTCGGTAGAGGGTGTGGTGATCACTGGGCGTCACGCTGGCACCTCGGGCTCATGCACTATCATGCAGGGCAAATGGGCGATGCAGAACGAGAATGGCAAACATCTGCTGCGCGTCACCCCAACGGGTGGGCACTGAGGTGTCTGGCGAAGCTGTTACTACGTCGCGGCGAACTCGATAAGGGCGCGGATATGATGCTGCAGGCCGTGGAGTTGTTACCTAACTTAACTCCGCTAGCCATCGAGTGCTGCGACGCACTGTTAGTGGCGGACAGGCCGAAGGACGCACTGCGATTTGCAACGTCTTTGGAGTTGCCGATGCGCAGCCACGGACGGATTCGAGTGAGCGAGGCGAAGGCTGCTCTCGCACTGGGCAACCTCGACGCAGCGGAGGAAGCGCTGGCTGGCGAGATGGATCTCGGGGACCTGAGAGAGGGCGACTCGATCCTTACCGACCTCTGGTTCGAGCTTCAGGAGCGCCGCGCGGGGAGCCTCGTCGGACGACCGCTATCCGAGAAGGAACGGGCTCAGGTTCGACGCGATCACCCGCCCCCGCCCCACCTCGACTTCCGTATGCATGTTGCACCAGAGCGCGTGTAGCGCCGTATCGGCCGGGGTCCCTGGTCGTGCTGTTGCTTTGTGCACTGTGCTCGAGCGGCGTTCGAGCACCAGCTAATCACCCATTGCTCGAACCCATCGCGGGGTCTGTTACTTCTGGGCCCAGCACGTCACGCTGACTTGCCACCACTGCGTACTTTTCGGCCGACACCGGCTCGGTACGGAAGGCGGCGTGTGCGTCGGGAACTGTGTGTTGAAACGACTTCGGCGGCGGGGGCGAGCGATCGGAACGGGCCGTACATTCCTCGGCGCTCGCCCCCGCCGCCGAAGTCGTTTCAGTCCCCTTGTTAGCGGGGCGGTCACTGCGACGCGGACTTGCGGGTTGACTGGTAACTGGTACCAGTCATCGTTTCAGTCCCCTTGTTAGCGGGGCGGTCACTGCGACGCTGAGGTCCCCAGCTGCGTAGCTTCGCCACGCCCCGCCTCCGGGTTTCAGTCCCCTTGTTAGCGGGGCGGTCACTGCGACCGATAAAAAAAGAGCCGCCGTAACAGAGCCGGTAATAGGTTTCAGTCCCCTTGTTAGCGGGGCGGTCACTGCGACCCTTCCCTCGGCCCTCTCCAGGTTCAATTCTATCACCCGATTTGGCGATCTGTCAACCTTTGAACCTATGCGGGACTCTCTGGAAGGCCTCAAAAAGGGGGAGAGTCGCGCAAAGGTGTCTAAATCACTAAGCACACTCAGGCAAAAAACGGTTCGACGCTTACGTTTCGGCACCCTCAGCACCCCTAGCTCCTCCCCCTGCGGACCTCGTCTCCACCGAGAAGGGTCCCAATCGGGCAGTCGCATTGCAACAAAAATAATGTTTTTCGGCCGATTTTGCGGGACTCTCACTGCGGTTTGAACCTAAGACGGATCGGCCTCGAGAGTCCCGCAACGACAATCGCCCGCCCGAGCGGCCCAAAACGGCCGAATCTGGGCTGCACTTAGACTCCCCCGACTAGTACGGTCGTGCCTCGCGGCGGGTTGCCGACTATGGGACCCCGCACTTCAGGTCCGAGGATCTCTCCCCCGACGCCGTGAGGGCGCGGAGGTGGATTGGCCAGTGACCTCGGGCATCCGTCGCGGGACCGTCTTCTCCCGTATCGACGTGTGGCTTCCCTTGCCAGCGCTGTTCGGGCATGCGCGTGCCGAGGGCAGGCTGCTGCAGTTGCAGGCCGCACTAGTAGGTCGGAACAAGCTACTCCGCTGGCGACGCATCCGTCTGCTGTGGTGATGCATGCCGAGTGGTATTCGCGCTCTCGCCCAGTTTAGGTGCCTTCTGGATCAGCTCACCCAGCTTCACTCCTGTCATGGCTTCTAGCACAGGCGGCACCTGCGCCATTATTTGTGTCACCTCGGAGGTGATTCGGCTGGCGCCCACGCCATCGCTTCCACCTCCCACCAGCACGATCTTGTCCACCTTGCTCAGCGGCGCGGCGACCGCTTGTGCGATCTCCGGCAGCTTTTCGATGAACATGCTGGCGACTGCGGCCTCGTTGTACTGGCGGAATGCTGCCGCTTGGCGATCCATCGCCTCGGCTTCCGCGATTCCCTTGGCCTTCACCGCGTCCGCTTCGGCAAGGCCCTTGGCGCGGATCATCTCCGCCTCGGCAAGTCCCTGAGCCTTCACGACGTCGGCCTGGGCGAGGCCGCGCTGACGGTTGGCCTCGGCCTCGGCCGTTCCGGCCAGCTTCGTCGCCTCCGCTTGGCCTTCCGCGGTAGTCTTCAGCCGGTACTGCTCGGCGCTTGCAAGCTGCTCGATGCGCTGGCGCTCTGCAATCGCAGGCTTCTCGACCAGCGCCTCCAGCTCCAGTTCCTTGCGCCGGATCTCCTCCTGCTGAAGCTCGACTTGCTTCTGCTTCTCCACGATGCTGACCTGCACTTCCTCCTGCTTCACCTGCTGCGCGGTCTTGAACCGCTGCAGGTCGTAGGCGAGGTCAGCATTCGCCTTCTCCAGGTTGACGGCACGTGCGAACTCCTGCTGCTTCACCTTAAAGTCACGCTCGGATTCCGCCACCTTGGTCTCGGCAGCGAGACGAGCGGTCTCGGCTTCCTGTCGCGCCTGTGCGGAACGGATGGCGGCATCTCTGCTCGCTTCAGCTTCTGCTATGGCTGCGTCACGCTTCACGGCAGCGATGCGAGGCTTACCAAGTGCATCGAGGTAGCCTTGCGAGTCGCGGATGGAGCGAATCGTGAAGCTGATAACCTCCATGCCCATATGTTGCAGGTCGCGTGCGGCAACCTCTTGTACCTTCTGCGCGAAGGCCTCGTGCTCCGTGTATATCTCCTCCACCGACATGGTGGACAGAATCGCCCGCAAGTGGCCGGCCACTGTCTGGTGGGCGATGAACCGTATGTCGCTCTGGTTCTTCGACAGGAACTGTTCGGCAGCGGTGCGGATGGACACGTCGTCGCCGCGTACCTTGATCTGCGCCACGCCGTCCACCTGAATCGGCACTCCCTGCTTGGTGTAGAATTCGCTGGATTCCACGTCGAGGGTCATCAGCTCGAGCGACATGATGTCGGCGCGTTCCAGTATCGGCAACACCATCTTGCCGCCGCCGCGTACGATCTTGTAACCCAGCCGTCTCCGCTCACCCGTTCGAGGGTCTTGGGCGAACTCGCCTCGGAATCCGGAGATGATCAGCACCTCGTTCGGACCGACCTTCCGCCACAGCATGATGTTTGCGACGAAGTAGGTGACGAACAGGAAGACGAAAGCGACTCCGCCACCCACCACCCACTTCATCAGAACCGGCAACGATGCGAACCACTCCACTTCTGTTTCCTCCTTCCGCCGCCTCTCTGCGGCGAACCCGTGCAAAACGACGTCTACTACTTACGGCTCGTCAGCCTAATCATCGAGGAGGCTCGGCTCGGAACTTTCGTCAAAGAGCGTCACGAACGCTACGCCGTCCTCGATCCGCTCGATCATCACCCTTGCGCCGGTGCGCAGTGCCGTTTCGGCCCGCGCCGGATACTGCATTCGCGAGCCCGCCGCGTACACGGTCACTTGGCCGAAGCCTCGCTCCGGGATGGCTGTGGTGACGTCGGCGATTCGACCGACCAGCCTGCTGACTAGTTCGTGGCTCGAGTGTGAGCCCGCGGCTAGGCACTTCCCGACCAGCTTGGCGGTTCCTCGGCTGAGGGCGAATCCGGCTGGAATCGCCAGAATCACCGCTAGCACCGGGAACACCCCGATGGCGCGAAGGCCCAGACCGAACAGTCCGAAGTACGCGAAGCTCATAGCCAGTGCGACCGGACTGAGATAGCTCAACGCCACTCCCGCCAGCCCGAACTGCGAGATCCCGCCGTTCCAGTGCGAGTAGCCAGTGTCGCTAGTGTCGGTTCCACCCGCATCGCCGGTGTGTGTGCCGGCGTCCGCGTGCATGCTTCCCGCATCCGCCGCTCCCATGTCGGGCCCGACGTCGGCGCCCGCGTCGCCGTGGTGCCCACCACCGGTCACATCCAGTATCGCGTGGCCGAGCGCTCCCACGAGCGCGGCAATCGTCAGGACCCCTGATCCGACGATCAGGGCGGCCACGAATACTTGATCGATCGGCGTCATCTGCGGCTCCTTCGTCGAAAACCGTCGAAGATCATACATCAGATAGGGATGCGAGGTTGCAAAGTAGAGCGGCCCGGCACGGGCCGGGCCTGCTGTGCTAGGAAGGAGAGGGTTCTCCCCTGGGGCCACCGAGAGTACGTGGGTAAAAATGACTTCACCACCATGTCCGGCGGCGGCACACCAGAAACAAAACACGACGACTACCCAGCCGTCGTGTGCTGCGTGTGGGCATTATAACACGGACCTGCTCTGATTGCCAGGAGCGAATCGGACTAGGGCAAGAAAAGTTTGCCTAAGAGGATGGTGGACGGCTCGCGTGTGCAGGATGAGGCGTTCTCCATACCCTGGCCCGTGCCCTAGTCGAGTGTCGCAACGCCAGGACCACCGACGAGGATCCGCTGGTGATGCGGGGCCGCCCTTTTTGGGATTGGTACGAACCCTCCCACCGAGCGCTCCAGAATGACCGGCTCGGCCGAATCGAAGCCGGGGCCCCGTACCATGTCGTTTGGCCCCCCCACTCGTCACCGCAAGCCACGAGATCAAGTGCCGCCGCGAGGGTGCCCGTCCATCGGGCGGCGTGTCCGCCAGCCCATGACCAGTCTCACTCGACGGGCAGTTGGATAAGACCGTGATGCAGGGCTGTCGCATGTCGCGCGGAAACTGGGTTCTACCATGAACCTTTTCGCCATCGTAGCACTCATGTTGTCGCTCGACCCCGGAGCGATTTCGCACGTCGGCGACGGGTCGCCGCTGCTGGACGTAATGCGGCCCGTCAAAGAGATCACCCGCAACTCCTTCACCCTGCAGTACTTCACACAGCAGCCGACCGAGACCCGGGTGCAGATTCGCGAGGGCAACCTCTCCGCGGTCGCATGGCGGCCCGCAGACAAGCGCGTGGACCTGTGGGCGAGTAAGGACGTGCGCACCGTGCAAGGCGCACCCGGACGCCGCACCATGCACGAGATCAGGGTCGAGGGCCTGAAACCAGGCACGCGCTACTTCTATCGCATCTACGATCCGGCAGCACGTCCCACGGGGCAGGAAGCCGCATGGGGTGCGATCCCTCCGTGGCGTAGGGAATTCGCTGTTGCCACGCAGGCGCCAAAGGGGCGCAAGACCATCATTCACCTTCCCGTCAAAGTTCTGCTAATGACCAACGTGATCGCCGTGGATACCGCTCACGGCCCGGACGGTGCGATCGCCACGCCGCCCCCACGCTTCACCGACGAGCAGCTGGAGATCATCCGCAGGGAGTTCTTTCACGCGTCGCGCTTCTTCTGGGTGAACAACGGCATGCGGCTGTGGGTGGATTTCCATATCTTCGTGGACGATCGGTGGCAGCGTTGGGGTGACGAACCCGACAACGTGGATGCCTTCTATAAGGGCTGGCCTGTCAGCCGAGCGTATCCAGGCGAGGACTTCCGCGCGCCCGGCGGCGGGGAGTTCAACATTGTGGATACCTCGGACATACATCGTCACACCAAACAGCCCGTCTACGAGGAAGTCCCCTATGCCGGTCAAATCGAAGTGGCATTCCTTCGCCGTTGGAACGCGAACGAAAAGAAGTGGGAGTTCCGTGGCAGCGGCGGTGGTACTCTGGGGATTGACAGTTTTCCACGCGGCATCCCCTCACGGTGTCAGTATCTGGGCGGAGGCGACACCGCTTGGCTCACCACCCACGAGTTTCACCACTCATTGGAGTCGATGGGTTCCTTCGGTCTGGCTAACCGAGAGGACGACAGGATCGTTTTCGACCACTTCGAGCCTCGCGCGAGGAAGCTGCAGCCGGATGGCAGGTATCAAGAAATGACCTGGACCACCAGTGGCAGACACGGAGAGCACTATGATGGCATTGCCTTCTGGGACCGTACGCTTACCGATGCGCAGTGGCTTCGCTTCTACTTCGGAGAGGCCATCACGGTGGCGGATTCGGACATGGACGGCATCCCCGACAACGATCCGAGACTACCGCTGGACGAGAAGCGGTTCGGCAGCGACCCCCGCAAGGTCTCGACCGACGGGGTGATGTCCGACCTTCACAAGGTGATGCTCAGCACGTGGGTGCCTTGTCCCTTGCAGTTCTCGTTCGTCAAGCCGGAGCCCCAACATATCGTTCCAAATCCACGCAACACCGATACCGACGGTGACGGCCTGCGCGATGGCGTTGATCCCTATCCGCTCTACCCCTATGCGCCCTTCATCTATCCCTATACGGCCACCGTGGACGGTGACGACTCCGAGTGGGCGCACATACCACTCGCCGGCAGTGCCGAGAAGGGTGGGATGAAAATTGATCTCAGGCAGTCACACACGGCATCCGCCTACTACGGTGTGATCACCATCCGTGGCCCGTGGCAGCGTGTGGAGGTGGTACAGGACGGCGAGGGACTGGGTGTATTTTCGCGCGACGGTGTCGTGGGTTTCAACATAACACGCGGCGACCCCGTGAGCGTGCGTGCCACGTGGGGCGAGGCGAAAGGCCTCGCTTGGAAGGCCGCTCAGAAGCCGGACGGCACGACGGTGGTGGAGTTCAGCTATCCGAACCGCGGGGAGGGACTATGGTATTGGAACCGCGGTGGGCGTGAGATCGGTACCTCTATTCACTTCTTCTCGTCACGTGGCACCGGCTATCCGCTCTACGAGACCTATCGTGTGTTTTACGCACGGATGATCGAGCCGACTGGCAAAGACCCCCTGCCCACTGGTGCGCCAGAGGACCTATCCAGTGTATCGGACTGCACCGTGCTGAGACCCGGCGACCCCGGGCTGCGCCTTAGCGGTGATGGGTGGAAGTTGGTGGATGGAACCTACCGATATTCCGGTGATGAGGAGCAGTCGATCTACATCGCCGACCTAGCAGCCGTCGAGTTCGATCTCTGGGTCCGGATCTCGGCAAAAAGCGATGGGATATTGGGTGCATTTCTTCCCACCACGAAGAACATGAGCGCTGGGAACGACTATATCGGTTTCGTAGGTGGATACGCCAACACCGTGACGCGGATGCGGCTGTTCGGTCAAGAGGCAGGGGACGAGCCGGTCGTCATGTCGGGCTCGCCACAGTCCATACAATTGAGCAGGCGTGCCAACGGCGTTTGGCTGCTGGTGGATGGCAGTCCAATTGTGTGGGCTCCCGACCCCGACCCCAAGGTTGTGGTGGACCGCCTAGCCGTAATTGGCGGCTACGGCGGCGAACAGGTGGTCTACGAGATCCGTTATCGCAGCCGTCCACCTAACTAGAATACGCATAACTCCGGCCTCCCGCCGGGTGTTGCTACAGACCGCCGGAGCGTGCGCCCACAGGTAGTGCTTGTTCCTGAGCCCGTGGAAGCACCCGTTATGCTGAGCCCGTCGAAGCATGACCTCGCCTGCCGCGACCGCACCAGCTGCACATGGGAACGAGCGATAGTCGGCCCCACGCCTCGACAGAGTCGGCATCTCGGGAGTGTGACGCACCGCTTACAGCATACTGCCACGGCTCAAGCAGTGTCCCATGCACCACGGTGCCCTGGACCCACATGTGACAAACAGCCGAACACTGTCACCCTCGCGGGTGACAACGACGGTGTATTTCGCGCAGACGCTCGTTGGTCACGTGGGTGTAGATCTGAGTGGTAGATATGTCCGCGTGTCCGAGCAGCTCTTGTACCACACGCAGGTCGGCGCCGCCGGACAGCAAGTGCACGGCGAACGAGTGGCGCATGGAGTGTGGTCCCAGCGGCTTGGCAATGCCCGCAGCACGAGCATACTCGCGCAACAAACGCCACAACCCGGAGCGGCTCAATGGTGCACCCCGCGTGTTGAGAAACAACGCCGCAATGGTGCGCTTTCCGACGAGCTGAGGACGCCCTTCCGACAGGTAGCGTTGCAGCCATGCTTCGGCAGCCCGACCGTATGGCACGATCCGCTCCTTGCCTCTCTTACCAGTGACACGTATTAGCGGATCGGGCTGCGTCACGTCCTCGACCGTGAGACCTAGCAACTCACTGACTCGGAGCCCGGTCGCAAACAGCAACTCGAGCATGCACCGGTCTCGCAGGCCGACCGGCGTGGAAGTGTCCGGTTGCGCTAGCAACTCTCGCATCTCGTCGAGCGATAGGTAGGATGGTAGCCGGCGGTGCATCCGACGACCGCCCTCATTCTTCATGGGAGGCTCGTCCAAGTCGCCATGACGATAGAGGAATCGCAGAAAGGCACGAACCGCACACACCTTTCGCGCGATGGAGGCCTCCCCGAGCCTCTCTTTCCGAAGCGCATGCGAGAACCGCTCGATCGTCTCGGCATGATGCAGGCGCTCGAACCGAATCTGCGCCGAGCGACACAGTGACAGGAACCGCTGGGTGTCTCGTGCATAGGCCGCGACTGTATGAGGGCTGGCCCTACGTTCGCGTTCTAGGTGCACCAGGAAACGGTCTCTCAAAACTTCTAGGGTGTCTTCCGCTTCCATATCACGATGTGCGGTGAAATGTATTGCATGTCATGCGACATCTGCCCGCGAAAACCGAAACTCTCGACCAACTCGTACCTTTCTTTGAGCAGCGAGAGTGTGTCCATATAACCTGGAAGCCGCACTCGCTCTGCGTCCACGTACTCGAACGACGAGTACACCACATAGTCGGGGCGCAGCGCGGTGATCAGTCGTGGGTCCCATTCCGTCAGTGCGCCATCTGCCCGCAGATAGTATCGCAACTGGTATTGCGAGACTTCGGCCATCCGCTGCAGACGATACCTCGCACCGGCTTCTCCGAAACCCGCTCCGGTCTCGGGAAAGAGTGGAGGGGTGTAGTACCATGGAGGATTGGGGAATCCGATCGAGGCTCCCTGGGCATTGACTGCTAGCCAACGTGCCGCGGCATCCCTCGGGTCCTCGCGGAGCATCAACTCGGTCACCACGGCGGCGTTGTTGCCGAAAGTGGCACCGAAAGCGAGTATCGCGCCGGCTACTACTGCGGGACGACTCGCCAGTAGGGTCTCCCTCATGCCCGCCGCCACCGCGCACCCTGCGAACACGCAGACCGCGGGCCCCAACGGCAGCACGTAGCGCAAGAATTTCACCTCGACAGAACCAATCAGCACATAGTAGGGAAGAGCAAACGCTAAAAGCAACCAGACTGCCGAGCGCTTCAGCCTGATTGCCAAGACCAACCCTACCAATGCCATGGCGGGCACCACCAGCCCGAACGCCTCGACCATGTTGCCGAGGTGGTACACCCATCCCGGCGCCGTAGAGGCGAAGACGAGCCCATGCCCCTCTTGCACGTGACGCATCTCGAATAGCGTATCACGCAGAAACTGCTCGGATGCGAAGATCGCGCCTGGTGTGGTCACCAAGAACGCCACCACACAGGAGAGCACCCCCAAAGCGGCGTACGTCGCCCTGGCCCTACCAGGCATGGAGCGCAGCATCAGCGCGAGCAGGGGGCACACCAGCACGAGTGCCATGTTGTACTTCACCGCCGCCGCAAGTCCCGACATCGCGCACCCCCACAGCGCAAAGCGGACTGCCCGCCGAAGCTCCTCTTCCTGCAGTGCTTTCACCGCCAGCAGCATAGCGCATGCAACGAAGAACGTGGCCGGTACGTCCACCGTGTGAAACCGAGAGTGCACCACGTGCCCTGGTGCAACCAAGAGAAGCAGTGCTGCGGTTATGCCCGCCGCCGGCCGCCATACCCTCGCGCCGATTAGGTAACACAGCGATACCGTGGCAGCACCCAATCCGGCTGAAACCACACGACACCCGAGCTGTATGACGGCTACCGATCCCTCCGGTGCAAGCCCCCAGCCGGTCAGAAAAATCGACACGAGGTGCATTACGTACAACCACAATGATCCGTAGTTGTAGAAGCCCGGATTCCACACTCCATGTGGAAGGTCCAGATTGCCGACCGCATACACGTACAGCAAGTACTCGTCCGGGTGGTAAGGCTGATGGTGCAGCTCGTTCGGTAGCCCCCAACCGATGCCTAGCAACCGTAGCCCAAACGCGAGTACTCCGGCCCCGACTGCTAGCAGCCATAGCGGGAGATGTCTTGGTTCAGTATCGCCCGGCATGCGTCCCGGTCCGCGCTGGTGTTTCTTCCAGACGGAACGGCCCCTCCAGCTCCAGTAGTACGTCTACCACCAGCGGATCGAACTGCGTCCCTCGCCTCTCGGCGAGACGCTCGATCGCTCTTTCTTGCCCGTACTGCGCTGCAGTCTCCCCGAATTCAGCGGCCGCAGCGAGTATCCTAGCCTCGATCGGTATCGCAATCGCCTTAGGCAATTGCGGGGACTTGCTACCATCCCACCATGCATCGAGGTCCCGCACCAGCGTTGACACTGATCGCAGAGAAGGGATCAGTGCTACCATGCCGCTGCCGCGCTCGGTGTGCGTGTCATAGGTGGCCTGCTCTGCAGGCGTCCGTTTCTCGGGTGGCGTGTTGATGATTGCGTATGGGATCGCGGTAAGGCCGAAGTCGCGAAGGTACGCCGCCATCTCGATACGTAACAGCTTGCGACGTGACAACTTAAGTCGGTGGCCGATCGCCAGCGCCAGCGCCGCAATGTCCTCGGAACGGCCCAGGCGGTGATTCGCTCGGCACTCCACGGCGTGCGAGACGGCACGAAGACTGTCTCGCACCCTGCGTCGCGCTTCTCGTGGGAGGCTCCAAAAGGCGCTGTAACACAGCCACGCCGTCACCAAGATCGAGACCAGCAGGCTGAGGTAAACAGGCCACGTCATGCTACGCCTTCTTCTCGCAGGGTGGCCGCGAACTCTTCCACCACTCGCGCGTCGAACTGGGTACCCGCGCAGCGGCGTAGCTCTTCCAAAGCCTCCTCGGGGCTCACAGGCTTGCGATAGGGTCGCTGCTCCCCCGGTCTGTCACCTCCTACCATCGCGTCGTAGGCATCCACCACCGCGATGATTTTCGCCTGAACGGGGATCTCCGCGTCGGACAACCCGTTCGGATAGCCTTTGCCGTCCGGACGTTCGTGGTGCGCACGAATCCAGGGCACGATTGGCTCCAGCAGTTGGATCCGACCGAGGATCTCTGCACCCACCTCGGTGTGCTTCCGGACAACGCGCCACTGCTCTTCGTTGAGAGGCCCGGGGAAGTTCAGAATCGCCTCGTCCACCGCGATCTTTCCCACGTCGTGCAACAGTGCAGCGTCTTGCATCAGGTCAACGTCGGTGGGTGGCAGGCCCAGACGCTCCGCAGTCCTCGCCGCGCGGAGGGCTACTCGGTCTAGGTGCCCACCCGTGTAAGGGTGGGCTCTCTGGATCATGAGGCCGAGTGCACGTATGGTCTCCCGATAGTCTCGCTCATAGAGAGCGCGTAGCTGGAAACACTGCCATGCCGCCCACATCGGGAGCAGGAAGAGAGCAGATACCCATACGCGCTCCGTGGCTGCAAGATGCATCACGAGGATAGCTAACAGAGCGTAGAGCAGATACTGGTAGCCGATGACTCGTCGCTTCTCGTCCAGCTTCGCAGTCACGGTCGAGCCGGACAGCGCGGCCTCCATCGAAGCGACGATGAGTGAGTTGAGAACGATGTAGACGAGAGTCGCGACCAGTGCCGCGATCACCAGCGCAAGCCCGTCGGAGAGCATGGATCGGATCGAGTACGCAGCCAATCCCGCTGCACATGCGCACATCGCGGCCTGGGAGCAGTTAAACAGCAGCCACATCCAGCGCCGGCGGCGCGACCGCGACCGGAGGGTTCGCGATGCGCCCGCAACAACCGTGCCACACACGTCCATCAGTCCGGCGACCGCAGGACCGTACAGAACGGCGACAGCCGCCACTACGGGCAGTGAAACGCTCACCTGCACGCCACGCTCGCCAATGGGGATCGTCAGCCACTCCGACAGAACGAACATCGTGGCGAACACGAGTAGCGGTCCCCATTCGATGCTCTGCGGAGGCACGAGAACCCAGCTCGCCGTGAACAAGACCGCGCCGAGCAAGCCGGATGTCCAGATGAGACGTTGTGAGGCGGCCGAGAGGCTTCCCGATGACAATGCAGGGCTCCGAGTTCCACAGATTGGGCATTCGCGGGGGGGGCGCAGGGAGGCAGGTGCTTCCTGCCGCTACGGGTGTCCACCCATCACGGGCGGAGCGGACACTTCAACGTCATCCGGGGGATAGATAGTGAACTTAGCCCCCAGTAGGGCAGACAGCGCTGCGAGGAGCGCTAGGATCTGAGCCCAGAACATAAGCGGTACCCCCTTGTGGAATAGGTGGTCAGGTCTCCGCTCTGTTTCCGCTTCGCTTCGCGCCCGTCACCCCGCGAATTCGATTACCGGATATCAATTGTCAAATCGTGACCCGCTCGGGAGGCTCGCCTCCGCGGCTTCGTCTGCTTCCTCGGTCGCTTCGGTAGGAAGCCGCTCCAGCCGCCGGTTCAGCGCATCCAGTGTAGCATGTACAACGGCTCGATGAACGTCGCCGTCCTGAACTAACGCCGATCCTGTGAGAACTTCCTCCGGCCCGCTACTCACCAAGCTAAGCGCAACCACCACGACCTGCCGCCCGCCCAGCGACACGTTCGTCGTCAAGTCCTGTAGAGCGAACCGGTCGGACAAACCACACGCGCGCTCCACCACGTCGATCGTGGCTTCGCTGAGGAGGCGCAACAGGTTGAAACTGGAACGCTGTCCCTCGGCCTTACCGGTGATCAGTCTGCCGTGCCGCTCCACCTGCACCGAGGCGCGAGCCCTGCGGCCCTCCAGCCAGTGGCTGACCTCGACAAGGCGAAGTCGGCCCCGCAGGTAGGAACGATCCTCCACCTGGGCGATACTGATCGTCTTGTGGTCCACCTGCAGCCCAAACCTGGCCTGAAGCGCGGACTCGATGTCTCTCACGACCTGCTTGGGCGTGCGGTCCCCTTCCGTGAGGGCGTGAATCTCCCGCACGCCGTTTTGTGCATCCATGATCACGCGCGCGGAAACAATGCTCCTTAGCTGGGCGAGAGCCGTCTCTAGTTGTGAGGCGGTCCAGACGGTCGCCATCTGTTTCTCATTCACCAGTATCCTCAACAGTAGACAAATACTATCACATCCGAGCCTTCACCGCAAGATTACGGGCGAAAGTTTGCTGCGATTCGCTAAGTTCTTGCGCCCAGCCTACTGCACTGTGCTCCTACGATACGCCTCGAACGGGATTCCTCTTCCTGGGGCAAGAACGAATAGCCGTGCCTCCGCTGCAGGAGCAGCGGAGGCACGGCGTGACCACGCTACCATGGCGATCTCTGGGCAATCTCAACGCCTCTGTGCGAGCATCCGACGCCCTTCACCGCAGGACGACGATCTGGTCGAAGGCCGGCCCGAGGAGAACCAGCGCGTACACGTTCAGCATCAGCATCAGCATCGGCAGCACGAACGCAAAAGCGACGCGCCGTTCCGGCAGCCACGTGAACCAGCCCACCCCGAGAAACAGCGCCATAGCACTCAGCGCCGGCAGCAGATACCGCGCCTGCGCCTGGAAATACGTCATGTTGAACCTGAGGAACCCCAGGAACACCAGGGCGAAGAGAAGTCCACAAAGAGCCCAGCCTCGCCTCAACTTCGCGTCGCATTCCCGAACGCGAGCCCGTACCATCCCGCATGCGCACACCAGCAACAACAAGCCGCCGCACACGTAGACCCATCTCGGCAGAAGCAGCATCGCGTAGCCGAACACGCCGAACAATGACCGGAGCGTCCACCACCCGACCCACTGCACCAAGTAGGCCCCGCCCCCGAACGCTTGGATGAACGTCTCCGCCCGCGGCGAGCCAGCGAACCCCTCCTCGAAGATCTTCAACCCTAGCGGGTCGCTGTACAACGACGCGTTCCGCGCCAGCCAAGGTGCTGCAATAACGGTGGCCACCAACCCAACGATCACCGCCAGCCCCAGTCGCTTCCCCGCCCGCTCCCCCGATGTCGTGAGCAACACCGCCAGCACCGCGAACGCCACCAGCACTACGCCGGAAGTCTTGGTGAGGAGTGCCAGACCGCAAAGTACCGCGCAACCGAGAGCCTTCCGATAGGTCCATCCGTCCTGCCCGCCCTGGATGCACACCAGCAGCACGGCGCAGAAGAGTAGGATCAGCAACGCATCGTTGCTTACCGACGAGCTGAGCGCCATGTAGCTCGGCAGAAGTGCGGCACAGGCGGTGGCCGCCACGGCCCAGACATCCGAGGCGACCAGGCGCCGCATCGTGAAGTAACATAGCCAGACCGCCCCCAGCGCGATCAGACTGGTGGCCAACCGCAGCAGAAACCCTTCCGCCTTCGTGTCGTCGCCAGCGACCGCCCCCACTGGCAACATCAACAAGTAGTAAAGCGGCGGTTGGTGGTTCTCGTAGCCCTCTCCGTCCCCCACCCGAAAGACGGGGAATCTGCGCTCGCTCAACAGGTGACGGATGTAGTTGACGTGCGCCCGCTCGTCCGGAGCGCCGATATCGGGTATGACCTCGGCTGCCATCGCCTCCACGTCGCCGCGGATGGGCATCTCGAGCCCGCTGGGCACGTAAGTTCCGGCCGTCCGATACGGCGTCCGCCAGTTGTACGCAGTGCACAGTCCCAGGAACACCACGCTCAGAAGGACCATCGGCCAAACCCAAGGGGACCGACGAAACATCTCTCGCAGCTTCTGCAGGAAGCGATGGCGATCCTGCAGAAGCGGGGGAGTGCGGCCGACATGGACCGCAGCCTTCCTCAAGTGAGGAAGCGGAGGAGCATATGCGTGTGACGATGTTCGCCGGGCTGCTGTTGATCGCAGGCTCGGCTATTGCCGATGATCCCAAAAACATGGCCTTCGAGCCCTCTCTCAAGACGGTGGCCATCTTCCAGGACGGTTTCGGCTACTACGTGCGAGAGGGAAGGGTGAAGCTGGAGGACGGCTGGGCCACCGCAAAGTCCGTGCCGACCGCAGTGCGCGGAACGATCTGGGTCTATCCGGGTGACCCTGCAGACTCCATCGAGTTGCTTCAGTCCGTCAAGAGCAACGTGATAGATGCCAAGGGCGCGGAAGCAATCAAGAAAGCTCTGGAGAACAAGATAGGCCTTCAGCTCTCGATCGACGCCTCGGGCAAGAACTTCTCCGGCAAGCTCTCCAAGCTGCTGGACGATATGATCCTGCTGGACATCGGCGGCGCTTTCACCGCCATCCGTTACGATTCGATCCAGAAGATCATGTTGGTCGGATACCCGTTGCGCATCAAGATGGCCACCGAGGACAAGGAGAAGGTGACCACCATTGGCATGAGCTACGTCCAGGAAGGTGTTCGCTGGGAGCCGAGTTACGTTTTGGAGATGAAAGGGAAGGGGATGGGCATGCTGACCCTCCGTGGCAACATCCTGAACCTACCAGAAGCTCTCAACTCCACGGACGTGCTGTTCGTGGTCGGCTCGCCGCATTTGTCCAATCGTGGCCAAGGCGAGACCTTTGTCGCCGGAACGGAGCCGGCCGAGGCGAAGGAGGCCGAGAAGGGTGACGCAGGCTTTGTCGCTAAGGCCCCCGGGATGACGGCAATGCCCCCGCCCCCGTTCGTCTCGTTGGCCGGCGAGGGGGCAGGCGAGCTGTTCTACTACACTAAGCCCAGCCTCTCGCTCGAGAAGGGCGACATCGCGATGGTCACCATCTTCCAGCACACTACGCCGGTCACCCCACAGTTCGAATGGTTGGCCGATGGCGACGAGTTGAGCTACATCCTGAAAATCGAGAACCGTTCAGGGCAGCCCTTCACCAACGGCCCCGTGTTCGTAATCGAGGACGGCAAACCAGTCGGCCAGGAGACCATCAAGTACACCCCGAGCGGCTCCTTCGCGGAGTTGCGACTCGCCCGTGGCATCGGACTGCGCACCGAGCGCACCGATGTCGAGGTCGAGCGAGGCAAGGTCGTGACCATCGGACAGACTCAGTTCTTGCCCGTCATCATGAAGGGCACACTGAAGGTAACCAACTTCCGAAAAGCGGATGCCCCGATCAAGATCACCCGAACCGTGCGCGGGAAACTCACGAAGGTCGGAGGCGGGGGCGTCGTCAAGGATACGCAAGTGTTCACAGGCGACCCGAACGCGGTGTACAAGGTCGAATGGCAAGCCGTGGTGCCTGCTGAGGGCACGCTGGTCCTCGAGTACGACTACGAAACCTATACCGCAGTGGCCAAGATCGGTGGCCCTCCGGTCCCTGGTGGCCCCGACGGTTTCTAGAGCAACTCGGACATGACGGCCTCGATGCCGTCCAACATTGCGTCGAGTGTGTAGTGGCGCTCTGCGTGCCGGCGCAGGGCGCCTCCCATCCTCCGGCGAAGTTCAGCGGAGCCGAGTAGTGTTCTCAACGCGTCGGCGAGATCGTCCACACTGCCGGGACGGATGGTGAGTGCGATCTTTTCGCCGGCCAGCTCGGAACCCAGGCCCGCGCGATCCGAGGCGATCACGGCAAGCCCCATCGCTGCCCCCTCCACGAGTACATAGGGATGACCCTCGTACCGCACACCGGGTAGCAGCAGAATGTCCGAAGCAGCGTAGTACGGTGGCGTCGCGGCCTGAGGCACCTCGCCGGCGAACCTCACGACCTTGCCGAGTCCGAGCGATGCAACTAGCGACCGCAACCGCTCCTCGTCCGGTCCTCCGCCAACTATCAACAGCAGGCACGGATAGTCTCGCTGCACGCGACCAAAAGCCCATATCGCATTGTCAAAGCCTTTGTCCGGAGCGAGACGACCGATGCACAGGATGATTGTCGCGTCCTGTGGCAAGCCGAGATGCTCTCGTGCCGCCCTACAATCGGCTTGGGTAGGCATCGGGGGAAGCGGTATGCCGTTCCGGACCACGCGGAGCACCTCGGGCGGTGCCAGATAAACCGAGGCAAGGTGATCGGCCACGTATTGACTCACGCACACCACTCTCTCGGCGGCGAAGTGCGCCCGAGGGCGCGCGAGCGAGCGGAGCATTGCAGGCAGGCGCTGCGTGAGCAACCGAAGATACCGCCCCGGGCCACGGTCGAAAGCGATGATCGAGAGCTCCTCGGACACCTCGGTGCCGTGGATGAACATGATAGCCGGTGGGCGCTGCGGGGGACGCAGCCTGTCGAGAGCCGCCTCAGCCGAGCGTGACTCCACCAGCATCAAGTCGAAAGAGTGATCCTCGGCAAGCGCCTGTACCACCGCTTGGTTGAACTCCCGAGAGTGGAGGCCCGGTGCGGTGTCCGGGAAGTAGCGAATGAACACACTCTCATTCGAATGGCATCCGGACTCGGCAGGGTGGGCGGTTGTCCACACCGTCACCGAGTGACCGCGTGCTACCAGCCCCTCTGCCACGTCCCTCGCGTGCCTCTCCAACCCACCAATTCGATGAGTGGCATAAGCACGAGTAACGAGAACCAGACGAAGTGGAGGCAATGTAGCGGGTGTCACGCCGCTTTGAAGGTTTCAGTCTTGAGACGTGATTGTTCCTCCAGATCACGTCTGGCGGCGGCTTCAGCTAATCCGACGATTACTACTGTGGTAGTGATAGGCGCGTTCAGAAAGAAGTTGGGCTGCACCCAGGAACTCGCTAACATCGCCAGCATGTAGGCCACGCCCCCCCACGCGAAAGCGCGCGCATAGGGGTTGCGAAGCCTACGCACCCGTCTTAGGTTCGTCACGATCCAGACCCCGAACATTCCGAGGATTGCCCCGGACGTAAGCACTCCCCCAGTCGCCAGAATATACACGTAGGAGTTGTGCACATAGGGCTGGTAGACGATCTTGTGCGCGCCAAGTCGTGTCACCTCGTACGTTCTGCGCAGATACTCCCCCGGCCCCTGACCCAGGATGGGGTGTTCGTAGAATCTCGGCAGCGCCTGTTCCACCTCACGCATTCGGTCGCGATAGCCACCAGCCTCATACTCGACAGGGTCGAAGGTCTGCATGAACCGAATCCCGATCTGCTCGGCTACGTTCATGACCTTCGCTCCCAGTGGCGGGATTGCCACCGCAGCGGCAAAGAAGATCGCCGATAGCCAGAATGCATCCTTAAATGCCCGCCATCGGGCCTGACGGCTCGAAAAGACCCACAAAGTGGCGGTACCGATTAGCACTCCGACGTAGGCGTTCCTGCCCTTGTTCATGCCCACGGCGATCATGAAAGCCAGCATGGCGAAGAGATAGAACTTCCGTTTCTTCTCGTCATCCACGTGCAGATAGAGTGCGAAGCAGACGATTGTCATGCCCATCATCAACATGGAACTGGGCAGGCGAACAGCCAATCCTACTCCGCGGGCGCTGACGTCTACCAACCCGAACAGGTGCCCCCAACCACCGGCACCGAAGAAGAAGAAGTAGTAGGTCTGGCAAGCAGCGACGCCAGTACCGATGAACAGCACCCACAGGAACACCCGAAGACGTTCCGGGTCGCGCAAATAGATGATCATCGGCAGAAGCAAGAGGTAGTGGCACATCTTGCCGTATTGGTCCCAGATGTATACCCACTCGCGTCCCTGAAGGAACTGGGCACGCAGTATCTGGAAGAGCACGATCGCATAGAAGATCAGCAGCGAGACAAACACCGTATCCACGGATGCACGTTCCTGCTTCCCCTGCCGCAAGTGCTCCCAAAACGCGAAGACCAGCAGTGCTCCGAGTACCACCTCCTGCGTCTCGAAGACGTTGAACTTCAACATCATCGAGCTGAACGCGCCAAAGCCGAAGATGGTAGCGTTGAGGATCAGAACAACACCGATCAGCGAGTCTGGCGCCCGCGCCACCAATACGAACGCGAGCAGGCCGGCCACGAAACCGATCGCCATGCGCAGAGGCCTGCCTTCCAAGTCCCCCATCAGATACAGCAGGACGGCTGCGGCTATCAGGCACAGAACCGCTAGGATGATGTTGAACCGCGCTTCACGGCTGACCGCATTGAACCAGCCGCGCCGCTGCTTCGCGACCGACAGTCGCATGTTGTGAGTTATCTCGGCTAGCTGGTGATGAATCGACATGGGCAGCCCTTAGCTCTTGATCGCCTCCGGCAAAGTGGTTTTCAGCACAGCAAATATGTCGGAGGCAAAGCGTCGGATCTTCTCCAAATCGTCTTCCTGCGAGGTCTCAGTGGGCACGATGAACCGGATGAAGTAGCCCTGGCCCGCCGATATCCCGAGACTCTTCGCGGCGAACAGCGACATCTTGATCACGAAGGGATTGGCCGTATAGCCGAACGGGCCGATGAAGAAGTAGATCGCCGTCGCCTTGACCCCGCTCGTGTTGGTCATGGATAGCACGTTGACCGGTATGTCCTGGCTGAGCGAGTCGATCCGCATGTGCTTCACCACGGGCGGCTCCAAATTCCAGCCCTGGTTGCGGAAGCAGAGCTGTGGGTCGTGAAAGGCGTCCGATGAACGCCCGGAAAGAAACACGAAATCAATCCACTGAACCCCCGGCCCCTCGTAAACCGACCACACGATTCCGTCCGGACTAAGGGCTTCCCATACCTCCCTCATGTCGCTGGTGTGGCGAGCGGAGAAGTTGCCGATGTTCTTGGGGACCCGCTCGACGTAATACTCCTGATTCGGTACCTGATACCGACGAACTGGCGTCACGGCGATGGCGATCGTACACAGCAGCATGATGATGAAGATGTTTATCGCGTGCTTTCTCACTCTTTCCATCCTAGCAACCTCGCAAGTCCGAACAGTGCACCGTATGCCAACACTAGCTCCAAGTAGCTTCCCCAATCGTGAAACAGCTTGCCCGCAGCGTCACCGAAGTGTTCTCCAAAGATGCCGATCATCCCCACACGCCAGCTGTTCACGATGAGCGCGACGGGCACCAACACCAAGAACATGATGATCGACCGCCACCAGTTGAACTTGGCTATCGAACAGAAGAATAACCCGAACATCAGTAGCGCCATCGTCAGCTTGAAGCCGCTGCAGGGCACCCCGACTTCCATCTGGTAGTTGTCCAGTGTGATTGTGGAGTTGTTTACCATGTGCGGCTCATAGCCCAAGAAGTCGAGCATCTTGACCGCCAGCTTGGTAGAGTACACCTGACCGGAGTTCGTCATCTGGCTGAAGACGAGGTCTGGCAAAGGAAGCATGAAGCCGACGAGGATGATTGGCATGAGCAGGGCACGGGTCATCTTAGTCCCCAGCACATACAGGCAAGAGCCGAACAGGAATACCATGAACCCGAACTGCCTAACCACCTGGCTATCAACACGGCTGCCCCACCATCCGACCAGCGCCCCAAGCACTACCACGGCAATCGCCCATGTGGCTGGGTTCACACTTATCTGCCGGAGGTCCTCCCATCGCCGCCACAGCATGTAGCCGATGAGCAACGGCACGAAGATACCGTGCTGATAGTAGCCGGTATCCTTGAACCACTGGTCCCAGGCATATTCCCACATTCTCCAGAAAGGCGCCACGGCGGCGAACACGAGCAGCGCGATCAAAACCCAATCGCGCGTCTCCAGCTCCGGAATCTTGAGCTGAAACTTGCGCTTCTCTGGCTTGGTCTCCTCGGCTGAGCTCTCTTGCGTTATCGGTTCTTGCGAAATGTCCATAGGCGGTTCATGAAAAAGTTCCAGAACATCACGATCACGATGGCTATGAGCTGATAAATCAGCACCTGAATAGCTGACGGCCGGACGCCTGTCGGAGGCATCAACCCATACACGATAATCGCCCTCAGGGCCATGCCGGTATACGAGACGAAGAGAAACCGACGTATCTGTCGGATTGCCAAGTCGTGTCCGCTTGCGCGGAACGTCCACTTTCGATTCCAATAGAAGCTGTTGGCAGTGCCCACCACTCCACTGGAGATCACGCTGGCCATCGCAGCGGCAGTTCTCTGTAGGTCCAGCGCGATGCCCAGCGGATCGGTCAGCAGGAACACTCCCCGAGCCATAGCGTAGGGAATGACCGGCAGCACGAACCACAACAGCTTATACGTCAGCAGGTCGAGCACCGTACTCGAGGCCCCGACCACTGCGAACTTCACGAACTGGCGACGAGCCTCCGGCTGCCGCTGTACCCAAGCTCGAACTCCGGTCATCTCCGTCATGCTGGGCGGTAGACTACCATTGACCACGTCATTCCACTCCAGTCTTGCCCAGCACCATCGCGAGGATGGCGACTAAGACCCATAACCCTACAGTCAGCAAGAGGTGAGGGTCCTGAAAGAGCAGCTTGTCCGGGCTCCCTCCCTCGCGCTGCGTGTACAGGTGGTATAGGTACCTGAGCACCCCATAGAGCACGAACGGGATGGTCAGCATCAGATACGGATTGGACTGACCCGTCGTCGACTGGATCGTGTAGAGCGCATAGGACATTACGGTGCATGCTGCGCTCACCACGACCGCGTGGTCCAGCAGGTTGGGCGTGTACTCCCTCAGCGCGTTCCGGTGCATGCCGCTTTCGGCACCCAGCGACAACAACTCGTGCCTCCGCTTGCCGAAACCTAGGAAAAGCGCGAGCATCATCGTGCACAGGAACAGCCAGGGCGAAAACCGCACGTCCAGAACAACCGCGCCGGCAAGAGCCCGAAGCACGAAGCCGGCAGCAACCAGAAAGACGTCGAGAATCACGACCTGTTTCAGCGCATAGGTGTACGCGCCCTGTAAGACAAGGTAGAGAGTCCCGACACCACCGAAGCCAAGGTCCAGAGCGAAGCCCAATCCGATCCCGGCTACCAGCAGCACCACTGCCGTCCCCACGGCGAGACCGACCGAGACACGGCCGGAAGCGATGGGCCGTCTCCTCTTCTCAGGGTGCAGCGCGTCCCGCTCTCGGTCGCGCACATCGTTCAGAAGGTACACCCCACTCGACAGCGCGCAGAACAGGGCGAAGGCTGCGAACGAACGAAGTACCAGCTCGGGCTTCGCAAAGCTCCCGCTAAAGATGAGCCCGCCGAACAGCAGGAAATTCTTCGCCCACTGCCTCGGGCGCATCGCCACGAGCAAGCTAAGAGGCAGAGGCTTGGCGTCAACGGCAACCTGTTCTGCAGCCTGCGCAGCATCAGCCACCGACCGCCTCCGTCGGGACAACGCGCTCGTGGACGATTCGGGAGATTCCTTCCGCCAGTGACACGGCAGGCGAGAAGCCCAGCTCGTGACGAGCCCGCGAGATGTCGGCGACGCTCTCACGGATGTCTCCCTTCCGCTCCGGCAAGAACTCGGGTTGCAGCGCCGTGCCCAGGCTCCGGTTGATCTCTGCGATAAGGTCCAGCAGGTTGCAGCTCGTGCCAGATGCCACGTTGTACACGCCTGGAGCAAGCTCGGGGTGCCCCAGCGCTCCAATCAGGGCCCGCGCCACGTCGCCGACGAACACGAAGTCACGTCGCTGCTGACCGTCACCGAAAACCTGCGGTGGCAGCCCCTGCATCATGCGCGAGAGAAAAATGGGGATCACGGCGGCATAGGGCGAATCATGCCTCTGCCGGGGCCCGTAAACATTGAACAACCGTAGGCAAAGCGTCGGCACCGCAAATGCGCGACTGTAAAGCGAGGCAAGTTGCTCGCACTCCAGCTTGCTCGCCCCGTAGGGCGACAGGGGCAGCGTAGGCGAGTCCTCGGATTGCTTGCTCCCAACAGGCTCTCCGTACACGGCGGCCGAGCTGGCTATCACGCAGCTCTCCACCCCCGCACGACGCGCCTCTTCCAGCACCGTCAACGTACCCATCACGTTGACCGAGTAGGTGTGAAGTGGATTGTTCAGCGAATCGGGGACCGAGATGTCGGCAGCCAGGTGAATGATGCCGGAAACGTCGGCAACCGCGGCGCGAACCGCCTTCTCGTCGCGGATGTCCCCACGCTGAAACTCCAGATTGCCAACCAGACCGTCCAGCGTGTCCATCGAGCCAGTGGACAGGTCGTCTAGCACCCGAACGGCCTTCCCCGCGCTCAGCAGTTGTTCGACGACGAAGCCTCCGATGAAGCCGGCCCCGCCCGTTACCAGTATCCGATTCAACCGATACCCCTATGTCGTTGCCGATGGTGGTCGCCACGTGCCGACATGCCCGCCTTGCGCGCGCCTCTATCCCACCCGGCTAGTATGCTCCTTGTCCTTTCAGCACTGCAGGAATGGTCAAGAGCAGAATCTTCAGATCGAGCCAGAACGACATGTGCTCGATGTAGAACCTGTCTAGTCGGACCCAATCCACAAAGGATAGATCGCTGCGGCCGCAGATTTGCCAAAGGCAAGTAATGCCCGGAGTCACGCAGAGCCGTACATAGCTCTCTTCATCATACTTCTCCACCTCGCGGGGCAATGGCGGACGTGGTCCCACCAGGCTCATGTCCCCGCGCAGCACGTTGATGAGCTGCGGCAGCTCGTCGAGGCTGAACTTGCGCAGCGTCCGGCCGATCGGCGTGACCCTGGGGTCGTTCTTGATCTTGAAGATCGGTCCATCCTTCTCGTTCAGCCCGCCCACTTCTCGGAGCCGCTGCTCGGCATCCATGTACATGGAGCGGAACTTCAGGAACATAAACGTTCGCCCGCGGAGCCCCACCCGCGGCTGCATGAAGATCACCGGGCCAGGGGAAGTCAGCTTGACGGCTAGCGCAATGGCAGCCATGAGTGGGAACAGCAGCAGCAGCATGGCGGCAGAACCCGTCACGTCCAGCACGCGTTTGAACACCCGGTATTGCACATGGCGATAGGGTATCCGGCCCTCGAAAACGGAGACCGTCTGTGCCTGTGTCGCTCTCTTTGCCAGTCTCATATTCATGCATAAGGGGTGGCGCCGCGTCGGTCGCGGCGCCACCCAACCAACTAGACCTCGTCGTCCTCGTCATCCGCCTCGACATCCGGCCGACGTGGTGCCTCGGCTTTCTCCCGTTTGGGCTTGTCGAGTGCGGGTCGCTCGGTGGGTATGCTGGGCACCTCGCGCGCCATCAGCGAGGCCTCGTAAGCTCGCCGGAAGGTGATGTAGCCAGAGCAGTCCTCGGGTCGGACCTTGTTCAACGCAACGCCGATAATGTTGATGCCCAGACGCTCGAGCCGCTTGTGGAACTCCGCCTCGCTGATCGTTGCCGGTGACCCGGCCTCGTGGATGAGCAGCACGTTCTGAAGCGTTCCGGCAAGCACGTCAGCATCCGCAAACGCAGAGCCAGCCGGGCTGTCGAATATCACGAAGTCCGCAGCCTTCGATACCTGCTCGATGAACCGTTCCAACCCCACGTCACGCAGCAGTCGGACCGGGTTAGCAGGCGGCTTGCCAGCAGTGATCAGCAACAACCCGTCCACCGGTGTCGGCATGCACACATCCTCTATGGCCGCCGTGCCGGCCAGAATCTCCGCCAACCCACTGCGGTTCTCGACGTCGAAGTGGCGGTGAAGTGACGGCTCTCGCATGTCTCCATCCACCAGCACGACGCGTGAGCCGTCCCTGGCCAGGCTCACCGCCAGGTTGGCAGCCACCGAACTGCGCCCGACGTTCGGCTCGGCACTCGCTACCACGATGGCCGGACCCTGCAACCGGTTCCGCATCTCCACGATGTTGGTGGAAAGCACCTGGAACGAAGAGGCGAGCGGTGACGCCGTCTCGGTCGTCTTCGGAAGCTGAGCCTGGCGAGTACGCGGAAGCGACCCGATGACCGGGTAGCCCAGCGCGTTCTCCGCCTGCATCGGACTGTACGCTCCGGCATCGAACTGGCCGAGAACCAGCACCAAACCCACGGAGAGCGCGAAGCTGAGGCCGAAGGCGATCGCGAGCTTGATTAGGGTCTTTTTCGGGATAACCCGGACGAACGCGTCGTCCACCATCGTAAGGCGTACGTTCTTCGCATCCTCTTCTTTGATCTTCGCTTCGGTAAGTCGTGTCTGAAGCAAATCGAGGTCGCGCTGTCGCGAGACGTACTCCGCCTCGATCAGGGCCAGACCCCGCTCCTTCTCAGGCACCTGCTGCAGCTTCTGCTCGATGTCCTCCAGCTGCACGTTGAGGACCGCCTTCCTAGCCCTCGCGGCAACTATGTTCGCTTCGGTCAGGTTGACGTTTCGCTCCGCCTCCGTCAACTCGGAGCTACGAGTCTCGGACTTGCCGGACAGAAGGTAAGCCTCCTTCGCTCGAAGTAGCTCCGCTTCCTTTTCCATAAGAGCCTGCTTCTGCTGTGCCAACTCGCGCATGCGGGGGTGGTTGGGACCATACGTCTGGAGGCGCGACGATAACTCTGCCTCAACGGACGCAAGTTGGCGCTTGATCTGGTCGTACACCGGGTTCATCGCCTGGGCCGTGGCGGTCGGGATGAGGGGCTGCTTCTGGTTTTCGGCCTTCACGGCCTGGTAGACGGCCTGCGAGCGTTGGGACATCGCGAGGTCCCGCTCCGCCTGATTCATCTGTGAAAGCGTCTCCCCGCGAAGGTTCACCAGGCTGGAGGTCGAAGCCTGGAGTGCAACAGCTTCATTCTCCGCGATGTACTTCTTCCTCCGCTCCACGACGTCGGCAAAGTCCTGTCTCGCCTTGGCGAGCATCGCCTCGATAAACTCGCGCTCTCTCAGGCCCGCGGCACTGTTCAGCTCGATGTAGTGGTCACGGAAGTTCGTGTAGAGCCGGCTGATCCCCGCCATTGCGGCCTCCTGCGAATCAGCCTTGAAGTGGATTCGGATCAACTCGGAGCCGCGGACTGGCTCGATGTCCACTGAAGAGGTGAACTCCGTGATCGCGTCGTTGAACTGTTTCGTTCCAGCTGAAGGATTGGCTTTGGGCTTCCACTCGCCAGTTTGTACAAGGTCCAGGAACGTCTTTTGCAACACCGTCCAGCTCGTGATCGTGTTGATGAGGTTGTTCAGCCTCGTCTCCACGTCCACAGTCTGGATGCCCATGGTGGGATAGATCTCGACGTTCGTGCGTGGGTCCACGCGCTTCTCGGTGATCGTCACGAAACCGTCGTACATCGTGGGCGAGAAAATGGAGATTGCCGCTGTGATCAAGCAGATGGGGATGACGATAATGGCCACTAGCCACCATCGGCGCCGAACCGGCGCCAGGAACTGAAGAATTCCGCTTTGCACTGAGCCGCCCCCTACCTAACCTATCGCAGAGCGTCGGTCACGGCGTCGAATGGCCGATTCCGAAGCGTGATGGTGATGATATAAATCGCATTCGCGAGGTCCCGAACGTTGCGCAAGTCTATGTTGTTCGTTCGCGGCACGACCAGCGTGTCCGTCTTCTGCAACACGAGGTCCTTGTTGATATCCTTGATCGCCTCGAACAGGTTCACGGGTATCTGAGTGACCTTGGCGGGGTCGTACGGGTCTTTCCTAAGCAGGGTTATCGCGCTGAGCCGGCCTCGTTCGGGAATGCCGCCCCGTGCTGCGGCAATCGCGTCGGTCACTCTCATCCCTTCGCGGTACACCTGGGGTCCTGGGTTGTTCACTTCGCCGATGACGGTGATGAAGTTCTGCTCGTCGCGCGGAACTGTGAGAACGTCACCGTCCTTCAACTCGTAGTTCTGGTCGTCACGAACGTCCTGCAGAAGGAACCGCAGGTTCACAGGAATACGCTCGTTGCTGTCCTTACGCTGAAGAACGGCTCGCCTGGTGTCCGCTGCGCCATAGATGGGGCCGCCGGCCATTCCGATGAGGTCGCGCAGACGCTGACCAGGCCGGAATTCGTACGCGTTCGGTCGCTGCACAGTGTCCTGCCCGACCACCGTAGCCAGCGGTTTGCGGAACACCTCTATCGTGATGCTGACGTCGGGAGCCACGAAATACCCGCCGGCCTTCAGCCTGCTGACGATCTCCTCTTGGACCTCGGCCACGGTTCGCCCGCGCACCAGCACCCGGCCGATGTATGGGTAATCGATGTAACCGTCCCCCCCTACGGTGGCCCGGATGTTTCGCTCCGGCTCCTGAGCCAACGACACGAAGAGCTGGTCATAGTCCTGGAACCTGTAATCTGTACCGGGTTGCTGCGAGTGACCTGCCGTCACAAGCCCTGCGCAAACCAAAACTGCAGCCAACCAACGCATCAAAACCTCCATCCGTGCGCCCTGTACCGGGTCCTGGCGACGGCAAGCCGGCGCCTCATGCTGCGCCCACGAGACGCTATCCGGTTCGATTTTCGGGAACTCGGCGTCTTAGGCGCAGGTGACACGCGATCCTGTACGGCTGGGCGTACCCATTCGTTACGCTTTGCGTTGCCTATTCTAGCCGTTCCCGCAGTAATAGGCAAGTGCTGGCTCGCGTCGCCCCCAGCATCCGCGAAACTGCGGGAATTACTTTACTTAGAACGATTTGAGAGCCTCCACCCGTCCGTATGGTGGAGATCCTGTAGCGTCCGGCCCCAATCGACCGTGGCGATTCGGCTCCAAGAGGTGTTCCGAAATGACAGACCCGAAGCGAGGCTTTACGCTCATCGAACTGTTGGTGGTCATCGCGATCATCGCGATCTTGGCCGGCATCCTGTTCCCGGTGTTCTCGCAAGCACGGCTCAAGGCACATCAGGCAGCCTGCCAGTCGTACCACAACCAAGGTGTCAAGGCCGCGATCATGTACGCGAACGACTACGACGACTACCTGTTCCCGCCCAATAAGAAAGGCTTCTTCGACACCACCTGGGGCCTCACGATCCCTGTGGGCGATGAAGACGTCGCATGGCCGACCCTCCTACAGAGCTATATGCGGAGCTACGAGATTCTGATCTGCCCCGGAGACCCGGATGATAACCACGTTCGCAACCCACGCAACGTCAACGAGGTCAGTATTCCGGCGAATCGCCCCTATCTGCGCCGCTATTGCGAAGGGTTTCACACCAATCTAGGCTACAACTACAACTGGCTGGCGTATCAGACCGGCACGGCGCAGAGCCCGACGACCTGGCTGGCGTCGGTCTCGGGGGTGGCCGCGCCCGCAACCACGCTCGTCTTCGTAGACAGCATCTATGGTCGAACCAGTGACGGCTCCCCGGCCGGCGGAGGATGTTTCGTTGTGGACTCGCCCTTCGCTCCCACCACCATCCGAAAGCCCGTCGGCATGATCCCGCCGTTCTCGACCACTCAGCTCGGCTGGGTGTGCTACTCCGTGGCTCGCGGCGACCCGAACAATGCTGCTTGCGCAACCTCGGCAATCGCCTTCGGCAAGGCGTTCCCGTTCCATCCCTACGGAGAAGGGTTCACCGTTGCGTTCTTGGACGGGCACGTCAAGAGTGTCCGAGTGGCAACTCTGGTGGACGGGATGAACGCGAACTACGACAACGTAATCGACTACGACCGCTTCCTCTGGGACACCGTGGAGTAGACGCAAGATCACGATGCCCCGTCCCGCGTCCCGGTCGGCTGTCGCCGCGATCCATGCCCTGGCCCGCGTCCCGGTCGGCTGTCGCCGCGATCCATGCCCTGGCCCGCGTCCCGGTCGGCTGTCGCCGCGATCCATGCCCCGTCCCGCGTCCCGGTCGGCTGTCGCCGCGATCCATGCCCTGGCCCGCGTCCCGGTCGGCCGCCTCCAACCTCCCGGCAGCCGCCGGCCCAGGGACCGCGCCGGGGCATCGGGCCGCCGACGCGCCGCTCTAGCACCGTTGGTGCCTAGCGAGCACCTGGTCGAGCGGCAGGCCGGTCTCCTCGCACCACGAGCCCTGCTCGAACAGCCAGGCGCTGGACCACCGATACTCCTCCGCAGACCGCACCAGCCCTCGCTTCACCGGGTTGTTGTGGATGTAGGCGACCTTCACAATGGCGTCGTCCTCACTGTACACGGGAACACTGCGGAAGCCCTCTTGCCAGAAGGCACGTCGTCCATGGACCGAAGGTTGGAGGCTGTCCATCTCCTGGCGACACATTGGCAGCAGAATTGCAGCTGACCTGGACTTCATGCTCCGCATGACTGACGCTGCAGTTCTGCCGGGTGGCAGGCGAGCGAGCAGATGGAGATGCTCAGGCATCACAACATAGGCGTGCAGCGTCACCCCGAGGTGCAGGCAGTCGTCCGCCAGCGAGTTGAGCATTGCATCCGCGAGCTCTGAGCGACGGAACACGGGCGTGAACCCCAGGACGCCCGTAGTAACGAAGACCGTCTCGTCGCCTTGGCCGACGTTGAGCCAGTGTCGGTAGCGCATCGTTGAGTGGATCGTAGCACGGAGAGGATGTGGCCCGGAGCCCCGGCGCGGTCCTTGGGTTCGCGGGGTACGGGCGGTGGTTGCATAGCGGCGGACGCGGGCCGGGGCATGGGTTTCGGAGCCCCGGCGCGGTCC
>JABRVX010000058.1 GCA_039961735.1 Fimbriimonadia bacterium | reverse complement strand
AGAGGTCGTTCCAGCAGTGCGAGCCGATCACGCGCGCGTCCTAATGGGTGGCACGTGGCACGGGCGTCCCGCCCGTGTGATAGCCCATCGCTACGTTGGGGGGTGGCACGGGCGTCCCGCCCGTGTGATAGCCCTTCGCTTCAGCACCCACGCCACTTCGCCCGAGTCGTTCGCTTGTCAGGGCATCGAGCCCCACTCGGAAGGTGTTACCTCCCACTCGCCCCGAAGAGAGGCGATAGCAGGCACAGCGCCGAGCCATCTGAGTCAGCAGCCCGGAAGCTCGTGTCGCGCTTACTCCCCTTCGAAGACCGGTTCCGGGCCGTGGGGGTGGAAGCCGGGGGCGCCGACACGTATGTCATCCATGGCTATCGCAGCGTACTCCCGCAGGAGTGGGTGGGCGTCATCGTGCGAAGCGCGCTCGAGGGCGGCTAGGATCTCGTCCTTGCGCTCGGAAAGCCACTCCGTCGCGTGAATCAGGCCGTGGATGGCCGACCGCCTCCCGAACGGCGAGGGGGCGCCGGCGAGCACGCGAAGCAGCAAGTCCACTGCTCGGTCGTCCGCGACGTGGTCGCCCAGCACGTCCCCGCACTTGTAGCACGTCCGCGCGTAGTCGTCCTCACAGCCCCAGAGGAACTCCTCCAGCACCCGAAGGGCTTCCGCTTGTTCTGCCTCGCTGGGGAAGAAGCCGCGGAGGTCTTCCAGTAGGTCCAGCACGCACCACTGGGCCTGCCGGCGAAGCGGATGGCTGCGGTCGCGAAGGATTGTCAGGAGTGCGGGGCCCCAAATACCCCGGCTGGCGGCCTCGTCAATCACGGTCATCGCCTCGTTGGCGACGTCGCGGTCCTCGCAGTACAGCAGGCGGCACAGGTCAAGGGGCTCCATCGCCGAGACGGGTGTCTCGACCCGTTCATCCCGTCCGAGGGCTTTACCTATGGCGCGCTGCCTCCTCCAAAGCGGCATGCACTCGGCCTGCAGGTTGGCTAGCATCGCTTCGACATTCGCACCTCGGGCTTCCGCCCAGAACCGTTCGCACCGACCGAAAACGCCGTACTCTGTCTCTGCCACCTCGACCGGGAACTCCTGGCCGTCAACCGACAGGGTCGCATGACCCACGTATGCCGAGTGCGGGATGTGATAACGAGCGCTCAGAGAGCTTCGCGGCCATTCGAACGGCACGCGATGCGGCGGCTTGACGGCTGGCTGAGGACCGCCGAGACGCTCTTCCTCGCTCTTTAGGAAGTCGGAAAGACGTCTTTCGAGCTCGAGGGCCTCCGCTGTGTGGGCTGGAATCATGGCGCGTGTAGAGGGGATGATACCCCTAGGACGCAGACAGCGGCAGATCGAGCGAGTATGCAGACGCATTCTCCGACGCGTACCCCCGTTCGCCCCTCGAGCCCGCGGAGTGGGGTTGCCAGGCGCGGAGTTGCGGACACGCGCGCTCCCCACAAATGCGAGAGCGGTTGCCTGGGCAACCGCTCCGCGCGCAATATGCGTCCCAGCCGGACACGAACATGAGGGGTAGCGTCCAGCCTCGTCGCGTATCCAAGCACGATTCTAAGCCGGTTTCCCTTACGGTGCAACCCGCAAAAGGCCTGGGTTGCCCGCTCGTCAAGCAACTCTACCTGTCGGTCCCGAGGTAATACTGGCTAGGAATCTTTCAAGCCATTTTCGGCCGCCCGAAGGGGCGGCCCAGCATGAATCAGGAGAGACCCGAATGACTCGGCAACTGCGCAACACCTTCGCCCTCACTCTCGCCATCCTCACGCTCGCCGCGGCTACAGCGCAGCGGGGCGACGAGATCCTCGCAAACCTTCGCAAAGACGACTGGAAGGCCGCGTACGCGCTGGCTCAAGACGTGGCTAAGCAGCCCTCGGCCCCTGCACGCGACAAGGGCTTGGCAGCGATGGCGGCCATCCGTGCTGGAGACGACAAGCTGGCCGCCCGACTTACTGACGGTGGGACCAAGAGCGCGCACGGCTGGCAGAAGCTAGCTCATGCCGCCGTGGTTCAGCTCCAAAACAACGTCCGCGAGGCCGAACGGCTGGCAAAGGAGGCACTGAGCGAGCCCGAGGCCGTGAACGACGCCCGAGCGTTCCTGTTTGGTATCTACCAGTCGGAGGGCGAGTTCGCCACCGCAGCGCCATACGGCAAGGCGATTCTGGAGGCCGAGCCAAAGGGCTACCCCTTCGACGAGTTGCTGCCGCAGCTAAAGGGTCTCGTCGCAGTCTATCCGACAATCCCGCAACGCCCCAAGGTCGAACCGGCCGAAGGGATGAACGTCCGAATACCCCTGAAGCAGGTCCGGCCTTACATCACCGTGGAGGCCATGGCCAACGAGAAGCCGCTGGTGCTCGCTCTAGACACCGGGGGCTCGGTGCATCCTTCACTCTCGCCCACCAAGGCGAAGGAGTTGGGCATAGAAGCATTGGGGACGAGCGCCGCATTCGGATTCGGCGGATTGGAGACCGTGGAGATAGGCATCATCGAGAAGTTGCAGATCGGCGACGTGACGATCGGCAAGCAACCCGCCGCCATGATTGGGATGCTGGACATGCTGACGAAGTTCATGGGCATAGGCGGGGTGCTCGACACGCGCTGGATGCTGGACTATGTGTCCACCGTGGACTTCGACAGGAAGACGCTGACCCTAAGCGATGTGTCGGTGTACAAAGGGAAGCCTGGAGAGGTGCTCACGCAGACGGATGGCAGCAAGCAAATCGCAGTGCCGTTCTCGTTGATAGGAGACGCGAAGATCGTGCTTCCTGTGAAGCTGAACGATTGGGAGACTTGGGCGCTGCTGGATACCGGAGCGCCCATCAACATGTACTCGTTCGAGTGGATGCAGGAGACGCTGAAGGAGGAGGACTACAAGATCGGTCCTTCGCTCGCTGGAGGCGTCGGTACCTCGGCCGAGAAGGGCAAGAGCATCGTCTCTACAAAGCCGCTCACCCTTACGGTCGGCGGGCATAAGATAACGATCGCTCGACCCGTTGGCCAGGATAGCTTGGACAAGCAGGTTTCACATGGTCTCGGCTTCCGGATGGGTGCGCTGTTGGGGCTGGAACTGTTCAAGGACGCGCAGCAATTCACCATAGACGGTCCTGCTAGAATGCTTTACATCGTGTACAAAGCTCCCGGGGCCAGCAGCGTGCCCACGAAGGCCGAGGACTGACGCACCCTCTGTTTCGGCTTCCGGACGAGTGTGAAGGTGAAAACGCCTGGGTGAATGGGTCAGAATAGTCGTCAGGCGCTAACGGGCCAAATCCACGGATGCGGAGATTCAGGATGAAGCGACTTGCTCTGATCGTCCCGGCTATCCTCCCCTTGCTTTTTGCGGGCTGCGGTGGCGGAGGCGGAGGTGGCGCGGGTGTTCGCGTCGCCGTCTACGTGGCAGGCACAGGCAACGATGTAACCGGTGACGGGACCCAGACCAACCCATACCGGACTATCACCAAGGCACTCACCGATCCCGAAGTGAGCACGCTCCTAAAGATCCGGGTTGGCAGCGGCGTCTACAACGCAGCTGCAGGCGAGACGTTCCCTCTCGTGATACCGGCGAACGTGGACCTAGAAGGCACGGCTGCGACGGCTGCAGACGCCCAGATCGTTGGTGACACGGGGAACGCGACCGTTGTGCAGCTTCAGCTCGGGTCCAGCCTCAACAAGGTGAAGGTGGAAAGCGCATCGACGGCAGCGAGCGCGCGGGCGGTCTTGATTGGGGCGGGTTCTACGGCCTCGCCCACCGAAGTGATCAACTGCATCATCGTGGGCGCCGGAGCCGCGGGCAGACACGGGATCGCCGTTCTCGCCAATAACGTGGTGTTCTCGATCACCGGGAGTTCTCTCTCCGCGCCGAACGCCGCATGCATCGCCATTTCGGGCACGAATGCAGTGGGCACCATAACTGGCAACACATTCGCCGACTGTGACTACGGCGTGCATCTCGCAAGCACCGCCACGAGCAGCACGGCGACCATCCGCACCAACACGTTCAATGCGAATGCGCAAGCGGGGATCAACGTGGAGGGCGGCTCCGTGGATGCGGGTACGGCAACCTCTGCAGGCGGAAACACCTTCACCGGATCGCTACTGTATCACCTGCGGGACGCACGCAGTGGCGGCTCCATCATGCAGGCTAGAGGCAACACCTTCAACCCGGCTGCTCAGTGCGGTACTAACGTCTTTGCGGAAGCCGGCGCGCCCGGCTGGGACATCGGCACCGTCTGCGAATCCGCGGTGTACGTTGACCCTAACGTCGCCACCAGCGGCGACGGATCGGCAGCTAATCCCTACAAGACCATCGGCGAGGCTCTGAACGACGGCCGCGTGCCGGGGCTCCCGATCTTCCTTAAGGCGGGTGTGTACAGCGCCGCGTCCGGCGAGACCTTCCCGATTGACGTTGGCGACGATGTCACCATCGTGGGTGGGGCGACACCTTCGAGCGTCATCGTGACGGGTGGTGCGACCGATCCGACGGTATTTCTCATCTCTGGCGACCGCGTAACGCTTCGGGGCTTCCGAGCTGTGTCGCCCTACACCGGTGGCAGCGCCGCTCGGGTCGTGCTGATTCGAGGGAACGATGCCGCACTGGAGCAGATGCTAATCGCCGGCACCGGCAGCACGTCTCCCCCGCCCAACGCGGTCGAGGCAGACCAGGCGGGTCTGACTTTCACAATCGAGAACTGCACTCTCTCGGCCCAGAGCGCAGCCGGTCTGTTCATCAACGCCGACGTGACCGTCGCGGTTACGGGCACGACCTTCACCGGCTCAACCAACGGCATCATCGTGGCCGGGCCGGGAGACGCGCAGAGTGTCACGGTTCGTGGCTGCACCTTCGAAAACACGACGGGGGCGGCGATCCAGGTGTTGAAGGGCGTCGTTGACGCGGGTACCACATCGGACCCGGGCGACAATACCTTCAGCAACTGCGCCATTGACCTAGACGACTCACGCCCGAGCGGTGCTCGGCTTCAGGCGATTGACAACACGTTTACCGACAATCCTCCGGTGTGCGGTGTGAACATCGTCGTGGCGGGTGCCGCCGACGGCTGGCACTGGCGTGTGACGGGAGGCGCCGAGGGCAACTGCCCTCCGTAGCCTCGGGAGCTGTCTCTTGGAGTGATGCGGCCTCCGGTTCCCCCGGAGGCCGCCGCGTCGCCTTAGCACGAAGTCGCTAGCTATGATGCCACCGACCGATGCCGGTACGCTGCGCTGGAATATGTCGCGTCATGGCCTCTCATCGTCTGCGGCGCTTCCAAAGTGGTGCCAAGAGGAGCAGGCCGCACACGGCTGCGGCACCGCCTGAGGGCTCCGGGATGGGGGTGGAGCGCCAGACGGTGACCCTACCCATTTGGTTTATATCGTAACTCATCCACAGCACATGGCCGTTAGGACCCATGTCCAGCAAGTACGCGCCGTAGTTACGCCAGTCGGGCCCGAGGGCGTCGGTACTGAGGACCAGGTCGTCCACCCACACGCGCTCGGGCCACGCGTCCAATAGCCCCCGGTCCATCCATGCTACACGTCCGTGCTGATCCAGTTTGGTCACCTCTCTCCAGTTGTACACGAAGCTATCGGGGCCCGCAATTGCGGAGATGTTGGTCTGGTTGAGGTACAGGGTCATGCTCCCCTCAACCCCGCGGATGTTACCGCGCCACAGCAGGTCACCACGGTCGTTCAGACCAAGCACTGCGCAGTCGTGTGGAACGTCCCCGTATAACGCATAGGAGATGTTCTGGTCGTTCAGGAACACGTCCTGGCTTCCGAACCGCTCGCCGTCGTAGCCCGCGGGTAGAGACGGATGTCCGCCGCGGACCACGCTACGTCGCCGCGGTTGTTAAGGATTCCTCCGTCCGCACCGGTCCAAGGCTCATCCCCGAATAGCGGCCTGCTGAAGTTGTAATCGTTGATGTAACCGTGGGAGCCGGGGCGTCCGATGGAGTCCAGCCACTCGTGTGTCCAGGACACGTCGCCACGGTCGTTTACGGAGAACACGTGCGACACCCGCGCACCGAAGCCTACCACGGGTACCGTGATGTTCCGGTCGTTGAAGAATATCTGATACTGCCTTCCCGTAACGTCGCCGTACAGCCACCAGGCGAGGTCGTCGTTGCCGTTCATCTTGCCACCGGCGCTGTAATAGCCCGAGAGGCCCTCGGTGATCTTTCTATGGCCCACGTACAGATCGGTGCTGGCACCTGCCACGTTCTCCTTTGCAGTCCACTTAGGTTCCCCTCGGCTCGACACGAAGGATGCGCCCAGATCGTACGACTTGTCCGGGTCGAGCATGGCGCTGCTCCAGTCCGTGCGATCCACGAACACCTTGAAGTTCTTCCAACCGCCGGCCCAACCTCCGTAGCCCACCTGCCCAGCATCGTTGAGCCCGAAGTAGTACGCCGTGCGCCACGGCCCGAGCCACGCCGTGATGTTCTCCCGGTTCTTGTACACGTCCCTGAAGTAGATGTTGTCCGTGGGTATAACGTTGTATGCGACGTCTCCGCGGCTGTTTACAGCGCGGAAGTTCTCGACGGTGGCGCCGTACACGTTTTCCACGAGTTTCTCGTGGATCCACTGCTCTGCGGCGAATGAGACACTGCATACCCCGAGAAGTGCCACTGCCGACGCCAACCGGATGTACCTCTTCATAATTGCCTCCCATCCAAACCGTAGTGCCCTGCACGGGCACGTGCCCGTGCAGGGCGGTCAGTCTGCTAGCGAGAAAACGGCGCCCAGATGGCGCGCATCTGCCCCGCGTTGTTGCCGATGTACAGAATGCCCTGGTTGTCCACAACCACGTGCGGCCTCGCCCCGTACTGCTCGCCCTGCAGCCCAGCTGCCGCTCCGATGTTCACAGGGAACGGTGGAACCGCTGGACCGATGACATGGAGGTATCCCGCCGAGTCGGCGAAAACCCTCCAAGTGGTCAAGCCGACACTCACGACGTGCGATTCCCTTTCCTCCACGTAATCACCAGCAGGCCAGGGAGTATGAGCATCATGGCCCTGGGCTCCGGCACCAGCTCGGAGTACCACACCTCCCACGGCGCGTAGTAGTCTGGGGTTCGTGCGAGCCAGAGCACGTCGCCACGCGCGTTGGCGGAAACACCCATTCGAGAGACCCAGC
>JABRVX010000057.1 GCA_039961735.1 Fimbriimonadia bacterium | reverse complement strand
TCACACGGGCGGGACGCCCGTGCCACGTGCCACCCATTAGGACGCGCGCGTGATCGGCTCGCACTGCTGGAACGACCTCTTCGTCAACGACGTGAACCTGATCGCCGGGGTGGGAGTGACGAACTACAGCGGCGTTCGGGTGTGCGACCTGAACGACCGAGGCGACGTGCTCTGGACGGTGGCCGACCCCGCCACGCTCAAGTGGTCCCTCTACCTCTCCTCCCCCGTCCCGGAGCCGGGGGGTGCGGCACTGGTAGCCCCCGCGCTGCTCCTACTGGCGCGTCGCCGCCGGGGAGGACGACCGACGTAATTCCGGCGTCCCGCCGGACGGAGGCATCGCCGGGACGGCGAACTTACGGCGTCCCGCCGGTCTAGGCGATCGTCGGTACGGCGAAGCCACGGGCGAAGTGCAACGCAGAGCCTCCCCCTTGACCTGGTAAGGGCGTAGGGTCACTACCCGACGGACCTAGCCTAGCTAAGTAATCGCGCTCGTGGAGAAAAACCGGGCGGAGAGTTGCGGATCGGCGAACTTTGTGATATCGTATGCTCGTCTGTACTATAGGCGGCTCGCTGCAGCCTGCGCGGGGGTGGGCCGGGCCGGCCATCCCTATCTGGAAGGTGAATAGCAGAAATGCAATCTCGGATTGCGACCTTGATTACGCTGGCGGGGGGGGGCAACCCTCCTCCTGACCCCCGGTAACGCCCAGCTCCACGGCCAGTGGCCGATGGGCGGGCACGACTGGCATCACACAGGACGCGTGGACAGCATCGTAGCCCCCTCGTACACCCCCGCTTCCCTCAAGTGGACCCTTACACCCCCGGAAGGCGTTAAGGCGATCACCGGCGTCGTTATCGGCGAGCCGGAAGGCGGCTCGGGCGAGGAGCCCTACGAGTACGACGTGTTCTTCGGTGCGGACGACGGCAAGATCTACTGCTGGCGCATTGACTACGACATCCAGTCCGGGACCTTCGCGCCCCTCGGCTCGCCTCAGTGGGCGACGGACCTTCGTGCGGACCCCAACGACCCGATCACGTTGGCCTCCGGGACGCCTGTGCTGGCTAAGGCTCGGTACGGGCTGGAGGACATCCCCGCTCTCTACGTGTGCACGCGCGCGGGCTCCGGCGGCACGCTGTCGCTTCGGCTGCAGTGCCTGCGGCTCAGCGACGGCCAGCGGCTGTGGAAGTCGGTGAATCTCGCGAACGGCTCGTCGAGCGCGCTCGCTCCACCCCTGTATGCACCCTACGGCGAGAAGTCGGGCTCCAGTTGGAGCGGCTACCGCGTGTACGTCGCGAGGGACAACGGGGGCGGAGACGGTCCCGCCCACATGATGGCGTTCAGCACCTACTACTCACCGGGCAACGACGCGCAGCCTCACTGGGCACTCGCTGCAACGGGCCGTATCGTCAGCCAGCCGGCGTTCAACGAACTGGGCATAGGCAGCGTCCCTGGCGGGTCCCCCGAGTCGTACTGGCCCGCGATCTACGCCACCACTCTCGACGGCAAGCTCGAGCAGTGGTTCGACGACCCTCAGTTCCCGATTAGCGGCCCCCGCTGGGTCTACAATCCCCCTGCTGCCGCCTTTGAGACGCACGCCTGCGAGACGTGGCCCATCACGACGGCCAACGACCGCGTGTACTATGGGTTCTACTTCACTTCTCGCTTCCAGACCGAGTACTGGACGCACGAGCCGAACGAGAGCGGGCTGTATGCGGTGAGGGACTACAGCAGCCAGGGGCAGACCCCCTACGGGGAGACCCGTTGGCCCAGGCTGGACCCGCCGTGGAACTGGCTGACGCGCGAGGTGCGCACTCCTCCGCTTCAAGATCGGCCCCTCGGCAAGTTCCTGGCGAATCCCTGTGCAGACGGCGGAGGCAAGCCGGCCTTGTTCTTTGCGACGATGGACGCGGGCTCGGCCACAGGCAAGCCCTCGCTCATCCGCGTGGAGGACAAGACGCCCCCGGGCGTGAACGAGCCGGACGCTACTGCGAAGTACCTGAAGGCCCTGCCCTACGACACCGACGAGGTGGATTCGGGCACGATCTACCGCAGCAGCGGCCCATGGGTGATGTTCGTCACCCGCACGGGACGGCTGTGGGCAACGTCTCCGTTCGCGCAATGGTCCTACCCGATGCCCAGCGTCGGGCAGAACATCCCTAGGCACGACCCCGCAATGGGCCGTGCGGGCGCTCTTGTGATCATCACCGCGAACGGACAGGTTCGGGCGTACTGGGGGCCGTAGGCTCCAATGACATCGTGCGGGCCGCTGGTGCGGCCCGCACGATCGAGCCGTGAAAGGATGACCTTATGAAACCGATCGCCCCAGCCCTGTTCCTTCTTTGCTGCTGCCGCGCACTGCCGCAGATACACTGGCAGCACGAGGTGCTGTTCAATGACGTTACGAACTTAGCGACCGGCACTCACAGCGCAAGCATCAGCGACGATGGCGTTCCAATCTACATGGCTAGTAGGATGGCAAGCCCCATACAGCACACTTACCTATACCGCACAGACCTGAACGCCCTCTACTTCTCGGTTCCCAGCGTGGGCGGGCGGGGAGTTATCGGGCGGAGTGGCAAGGTGGCGTTTGCAGCGAGGACCGGGACCACGTACCACGTGATAGGGGACGGCAGGGACTACTTCGCGGAGGTGGAAGCTCCCAGCCTCGACGGTGACGTGTACGTCAGTGACGTGGATGTCGAGGGTAGACCGGTGTGGTCTCGGACCTTCACGCAGTGGCAGGACCGGTTCTACTACGGCACGACCCGGATCGGTCAAGGCCTGCCTCTTGACAACTACGGGGGGCGAATCTCCCCGAATGGTAACCTCATCTGGGGGGGTACGTTGTTGGTTCGCCTTGGGCTTTTGCGGGTCGCCTCTACATCAACGACACGCCCCTCTCCGAGCCGATCCTCGGGACGAACGACTACGCGAACACTGCCATCATCAACGACAACGGGCTGGTTGCTTGGAGCGGCTGCGGTGACAACTTCGGAGGCGTGGAGAGCTACAACTGGCAGCTCTTCCTCAATGACCGGAACATCACTCCTCAGGGCCTTCTCGCTAATCGCGGGATCAGCGTGCTGAACGTGACTCGAAACGGCAACGTGCTCTGGATCCTCCACGATCGGGATGCCTGGCGAAATCGCCTGATGATGAACGAGCGCGATGTGGGTGCGCAGCTCTTCGGCGACCGCACCTATACGTGGAGCTACTACCCCATGGTGTCGGAGACGGGGGACGTGTTCTGGCGAGGAGGCATAGACGGCGAGTACTTCGGCATCTTCCTGAACGACCGAGACATCAAGCCGCTCACCATCGGAGAGACGCACAGCATTAACATACCACGAGGCATGGACGCCTACGGGCATGCGTTGTGGGGCGGAAGCGGATCCCTGACGAACGACATCAACCACGTATTCGTCAACGACTTCGACCTGAGTGCCGACGCGCTGGGGCGGCTTCATTCCCTTCCGGCTGCAGCTCTGGCCATCGGCAAGGAGGGACATGTCTTGTGGTACAGCCTGAATCCGAACGGCCTGATGACCCTCTGGCTGTCTACCCCCATCCCGGAGCCGGGGGGTGGGGTTGGCCTCGGGGTCGCAGCACTGGTACTCGCGTGCCGGCGGCGCAAGAGACGCGGCACCGGGTGAGGCGTGGCTTACGTTAGGGGTCTGACCGCTCGGTAGAGGCGGGAGTAGCGTTCGCGGGTTTCAGAGTACCGCGCGCTGAACGCGGGTCGGGGCTCGAAGACCTCTGTCTCCCGCACCACGGCTTCGGCTGCTTCCTCCATGCTGTCGTACGCTCCGCACGCCGAGCCCGCAGCGAGCGCCATGCCCAGGCACGCGGCATCCGCCACGTTGACCCGTGCCACGGGCCGCTCGTACACGTCCGCCTTCTGTTGAAGCCACAGCGCGCTGCGCGCCCCGCCGCCGACCGCTCGTACCCGCTCGACCGGGATCCCCGCGCCGTCCCACAGGTCGAGCAGCAGCCGCATCTCATAGGAGATGCCGTCCAGGGCAGCCTTGACCAACTCGCCTCGCGTCGTCGAAAGCGTCAGCCCGACGATGGCGCCCTTCGCATTCGAGTCGTAGTTCGGAGTCGCCGAACCGGCGAAGTAGGGAAGGAGCAGGACCTCGGACGGACCGTCGGGCGCATCGCTCAGCAGCAGGTCGTAAGGGTCTGCTCCTACTGCATCAGCCTCCGCCACCACGCCTCGGCACAGCGTGTCCCGAAACCAGCGCAGGATGGAACCACCCGAGAACACCCATGCCAGGCTCACGTAGCGACTGGGCACTGCATGTGCATAGCAGGGAAAGCCGGAGGCGAACGCCGCGTCGTTCAGCACCAGCCGGTCGGAGGCGGCCGTGAGGCACTCGACGGTGCCGATGGAGTCCACGGCCATTCCCACCGCGACCACCCCTGCCCCCAGCGCGCCCGCAGGCTGGTCGTGTGCGCCGACCACGAGGACGGTATCGTCCGGCAGCCGCAGATCCACAGCCACTTCCTTGGCGATCGTGCCGACGGGTGTTCCGCACGGCAGGGGGTGTGCAAGTCGGTCGGGGTCGATTCCGGTGCCCTCGAGCACCTCGTCCGACCAGCACGCCCGGCGCACGTCGAAGCAGAAGGTGCGCGCCGCGTTGCTGAAGTCAATCGCAGGCTCCCCGCCCATACGGGCCAGGACGTAGTCCCCGTAGCACAGGAACCGCCGGGCCTCTCTGAAAGCGCCGGGCTCGTGATCGCGGAGCCACATCAGCTTCATCGCGGTGTAGATGTGCGAGAGCTTCTGTCCGGTGATCTGGTAGAGGTCTCGCTCCGAGAGACGCCCTTCCCACATTCGCTCGTAGCCCATCGTCCGGGTGCAGAAGGACACCGCGCTGTTAGCCAGGGGCCGCGTTTGCTCGTCCACCGGCACGACCGCCTCACCCTGACTGCTGACGGCAAGTGCCTGCACCGGATCAGAGCTACCTGCTAACGAGACAGCCTGTCGCACCGCCTCGCACACCGCGCGCCAGACTAGCTCGGGGTCCAGCTCCGCCCAGCCGGGCTGCGGCTGCAATAGTGGGTACTCGCGATAGCCGGCGCCGAGAGCCCTGCCGTCCTCAGCGAACACGATTGCCTTTGCCCCGGTTGTGCCCACGTCGAGGCCGAGAAGGCTCATGTCAGGTCACCAGCGGATGACGTTCGCCCCCCAAGCGAGGCCGGCGCCGAAGCCGACCGTTAGTACGATGTCCCCCCGTTTGATCCGGCCCGCGCGCTCCGCCTCCCACAGTGCGATAGGAATGGATGCCGATGAGGTGTTCCCGTACTTCTCGATGTTGAGAAAGACACGGTCCTCGTCCAGCTCGAGCTTCTCCATGGAGGATCGAATGATTCGGAGATTGGCCTGGTGTGGAACGAACAGGTCTACATCGGCGGGTGTGAGCCCTGCCATTTCGAGACTGCGGAAGCAAGCATCGGCAAGAGCCTTGACCGCGAAACGGAACACTTCTTGCCCCTCCATGGTTATCGTGCCGTGGATGGGTGTTTCTAGCGCACCTTCCAGGTGCTTGCGGGGTAGGCCGTAGGACAACTGAATCAGATCGGCGCCCGAGCCGTCCGTCAGGAGGCAGCTTGCCAGGATGCCGCGTTCCCCTTCCTCTGCTCGCAACACCGCAGCTCCGGCGCCATCGCCGAACAGCACGCATGTGCTCCGATCGGCGTAGTCCGTGATTTTGGACAGCAACTCGACACCGATGACCAACGCTGTTCGGTGCGTGCCCATGTTGAACAAGCTCGAGGCGATCGCTCCTCCGAACACGAATCCCGCGCAAGCCGCGCCGATGTCGAATGCAGTGCATCGCTCGATGCCGAGGCCACGTTGCACACGGCAGGCCGTGGAAGGGAAGGTGGTTTCGCCCGTGACCGTCCCCAGCACGATCAGGTCCACCTCTTGCGGGTCCATTTCGGCCTGTTCGAGCGCCTCCTTGGCAGCACGGATGCACAGCACCGAACTCTCCTCGCCTGGCGAGGCGATCCGCCGCTCCTTGATGCCGGTGCGAGCCATAATCCACTCGTCCGACGTGTCCACCAACTTCTCGAGGTCCGCGTTGCTCAGCACGCGGTCCGGGATGCCTGCCCCGAGGCCGCAGAAGACGGCGCGCTTAGGCATGCGTAGTTTCCAATTGCATAGAGGTCACCATAGATCCAATCCTATCAATCAAGCCGTTTTTCACGGCTGCTTCGGCCTGTAGCACTGCGTTGCAGATGGCGCGGGAGTCGGACCTCCCGTGGCAGATGATGAACACCCCGTTCACCCCGAGCAAAGGCGCTCCGCCGTACTCCGAGTAGTCGAGATTCCGCTTCAGCCCCACCAACCCTCCAAGGAGAAGCGGCAGAGGGAGGCGTAGTAGGAAGTTCTTCGGCAGTGAGTCCTTGATCATGCTCATGATCATCTCCGCCACGGCCTCGCCGGTCTTTAGCACGACGTTTCCGACGAACGCATCGCACACCACTACGTCCACCTTGCCCGAGAATAGGTGCTTTCCCTCCACGTTGCCGATGAACGTGTCCAGGTGTCTGCCGAGCAGTTCGTGCGCCTTCTTGGTAAGTGCATTGCCTTTGCCGGGTTCCTCACCGATGTTCAGGAGGCCGACCTTCGGCTCTCGTATTCCCATCACCGCGGTTGCATAAGCCGAGCCCATGATCGCAAAGTCCAGCAGGTCGGCAGCGGAGCAGTCTACGGTAGCTCCGCTGTCCAGCAGAACGAACTTGCCTTTGCTGGACGGTATTTGTGTGGCGATGGCTGGACGATGTACTCCGGGAATGCTCTTCCACCGCAGCTTGGCCAGCGCAGTGGCTGCGCCCGTGTTTCCGGCCGAGACGACGCCGTCACACTCGCCCTCCTCCACCAACTTCACCGCAACGGCAAGCGAGCTGTCACGCTTCCGCCGCACAGCATCCATCGGGCTCTCGTGCATGGTGACAACCTCGGCCGCCGGGTGAATGTGCACGTTGCTGGGAACGGACCTCGGCAGGTGCTCCTGGATTAGGGACGGTTGGCCGACGAGGATCAACTCGCCGGCAACATTGGACGCCGCTGCCAGGACCCCGCTAACGACCTCGCGAGGGGCATGGTCTCCACCCATCGCATCGATCGCAAGCCTCATGCGCTCTCAGAAGTTTGCTTGGAGGTTTTGCTGCGGCTGCGAATCTCCTTGACCGCAACCGCTCTTCCCCTATACATACCGCAGATGGGGCAGGCGGTATGAGGCGGAAGTACCTCGGGACAGTCAGCGCGCGCACAATGGAAACTGATCGGAGATGGGTTGGGTGCCGACAGCGAATAGTGGGTCCTGCGTTTCGCGGACCGGGCGTGCGAATGCTTTCTCTTAGGGTTTGGCATAAGGTTCCCTCGTGGCGTGTGAGTTCACGCCGGTTCAGTCTTTGACCACTCTTCGGCAAGTGCGCGGAAAGCCGGAGTGTCGGCATCCGAAGCGCACTTGCACGGACTCTCGTTCAGGTTGGCTCCGCAGTGTTCGCACAGACCGAGGCATCCGGCAGAGCACAGCGGATGTGTCGGCAACTCGACCAACAAAACCTGACGTATCAGCTCCTCGATCTTCAGCCGATTCTCTACGAAGAGAGGAAACGGCTCCTCGGTATCGTCCACGTATGCTGCTCCAGCGTGCGACAAAGCCCCAGGAGTGCCGGAAATCGGGTAGGACTCCTCCACGGCGAATTCCATCGGCATCTCGACATCGGTCGTGCAGCGCACGCACTCCATTACAACGGTGGTGTGGAAGTCGCCCTGAAGAAGAAGCACTCGCCCGTCGCACCGAGCGCGTAAGACCCCGCCGATTGGGCTTGCCAGCGCGACCTCGGGCTCGTCAATCCCGTCCAGCAAGACGTCGAACTCCACGCTCCGCCCGGGATGCTGTACCACTTCGTTCAGGTCGAGCAATCGGCTGCGGTCCACGGAATCTCTCCTCGTCAACGAACACACGCGCCCCCACGATACGGCCACGTGAACGCGGCGATTATACACTAAGGGCCGCCAAACGTACTGCAAAGCCTGCGGCCCCGCCCCAGATGGGCAGGGCCGCTACCGAACGGTACCCGATCCAGCCTACCGGAGTAGTTGTAGTACAGCCTGAGGAGTCTGGTTGGCCTGCGCCAAGACTGCCATGCCGGATTGAGTCAGGATCTGCAGCTTCGTGAACTCCGTGATCTCCGAGGCGATGTCCGCATCACGGATGCTCGACTCGGTTGCAGTCAGGTTCTCCCTAGCAGTGGTGAGCGAGCGTACGTTGCTTTCCAGCACGTCCCTCTGGAAGCTGCCAATCTGTCCCCGCAGGGTACTGATCTGCTCAATGGCCGCGTCAATGATGGCAAGGGCATCCTGCGCACCCTGTTCGGTGGTCAGGTCTATGTCGGCGAAGCTGCGGCCCGGCACGACCCCCGTGCCGAGATTGGCGGCATGCAGGTCGGTGAGAGCGAGCCGCATCTGCTCCCCGGCGTTCGCACCCACCTGGAAAGCGACGCTGCCCGCGGTCAGCGCTCCGATCAGCGCACCTGTGGTCGCCAGGCCAGTGTTCCCAGCTTCGGTCAAAACTATGACGTTGCCTGCGCCATCGCTAACCCGTAGCCCGGAATCTCTGCTTCCTCGCCCGCCCGTGAACAGTGCTGAAGTCACACCCTGGCTGGTGAGAACCGTTACGCTCACTACGGCGTCGGTCCCGACAGCCGTGGTCACAGTGCCAGAGTTCATCAGCAGGTTCGACGTGTCGTAGAGGGTGATGCCGAAATTCGAGCCATACGTAACGTTAGTGAGCTGAACTACGGAAGAGCCATTGGCCGTGATTACTTGTGCCGTAACGCCTGTATTCCCCGACAGGTCGTTAATCCTGTTCAATATCTCTTGCAGCGTCTGAGTGCCATTCGACTGAATCGAGTAGCCATTGAGCACCAGTGTTCCCGCGGAAACCAGGCTGGACAGACTGCCGTAGGTGGTGGTGAGGGTCTGCGTCGCGCGTGTGGCCGAAGTGACCAGTGCCGCAGTGATGGAGCCACTTGCCACTTGGCTGCCACCAAAGAGGCTGCCAATGTTGATGCCTGCGATGTTCGTGGAGTTCACAACCGCCGCAGACACGCCGGCTGTTCCGTCGAACAGCTTTTTCCCGGAGAAGGCGGTCACATCGGCAATCCGATTGAGGCTCATGATCGTGGACCGAATCTGCTCCTGGTCCGCGCGTAGCTGGACATCGTCTACCACTCCGCGGTTGAGCGCGTGAATGGCCAGATTGCGCGTGCCTCGCAACAGGGTGGCGACCTCGTTGAGTGCGGCCTCCGCGGTCTTGACCATGTTGATCGCGTCTTGCGAGTTCTTGACCGCCTGCTCGAGGCCCAGTATCTGAGCACGTAGGCTCTCCGAGTGGATGAGACCCGCCGGGTCGTCTCCTCCTCGGTTGATCCTGAGTCCGGTGGAAAGGCGCTCGATGGTGCGCCCCATCGCCTCGTCCGTGGTCCCGAGGTTTCTCAGCGCGTTCATCGCCGCGATGTTGGTGTTGATACGCAAGCTCAACTCGGTTTGCCCTCACTCTTCCTTGATGGCCGACGGTCGCGGGCGACCGCGACTCACACGGCTCGCCTTGGATTATCGGAAGCGGAAGGGACGGGCTTCTGCCTGGATCCTATGGAACCGGCAAAGGTGCCTGGGGAATTTGCGGATCGATAGATTGCTTACCAACCTATACTCCCGCCGAATGCTGCAACATGAGCTCCGGGGCGCCTCTTGCCAAGGCGCCCCGGACGCATGCAGAGTACCCGACGTCTATCCTCGCCGTAGACGGCAAGCAATAAGGAGGACGCCGCTGCCGATGGCGAGCAGCATGGACGGCTCTGGAACGGGAGTGAACGCCAACCGCCCGATGCGAACGTCGATGGTCATAGCGCGAACCGTGCCTTCCACCAGCCACGGGGTCCCCGCGATCGTGAAGGTTCCGTTTCCGATCCAGTCGCTCCCCAACGTGTTGATGTAGGTGAAGTTCACCCCGTCGCCCAGGCCGAGGTCTATGTCAATCTGGGTACTGGATGGCTGCATCCACCGCAAGGGGCCCATGCTACCCAGGTACGTCCAGCCAGCCCAAGGGGTGGCTTCCCACTCGGTCAATGAGGTCGGAGTCGCCGTGTAGAAGCTATCAGGGAGTGAAGCGTACCGATGGGTTACATCCTGGTTGGGTCCGGAAGCTACGAATTCCGACTCCCAAGCCCAACTCTCCGAGTAGGACGCGAAGCTTGCCGCCGGGCTGATGTCGAGCACGTAGTTCAGCTCGAACGAGGCGACAGGCAGGGTCTGGTCAATGTAGCCGGCGGCGTACACGAGCGGCCCGCCTAGAACCGGCACGGTAGGGTCTTGGGCGCGGCTGGGACTGGGAAAGCAAACGCAAAGCATGGCAAGAAACGCAACGTGCTTCATGACCGCACCCCTTTCAAGACAAAGTATGTGGTCGTCTTCGCCACTTACCCTGGCTCCTCCTCCCGGTCAGGGCACCGACCGGGCACTTTTCTTTACGAGCCTGCCAGCCGAACTTCTACCGGGCTCTGACGTCAGAGGTAGAGAGGTTATGCGCCTCCGGCCCGCCCGCCTTTCCGATCGGGTACCGTTGCCACGCGACATCACGCCGTTAGGAGGAAGAAGATGCGAGTTCATGCACAGGCCATGTGGGTCACGGTCGCCCTTGCGGCCGTCTCGGGCACCTGGAGTCAGACCACGCAGTGGGATGCTAAGACTGCGTTCGGTGCAGCACAGGTATTGGGTCGCCTCGTACCGCTGAATCCGACTGCACTGCAGCTCGAGAAGCTCGCGTCCAAGGCAGCCCTCATCGAGCGCGCCCGACAGGACTACGACAAGTCCCTGCAGAGCCTGTACGAGCGCGAGCGCAGCCGCGCAGACGACTTCCTCAAGTACGCGGTGTCCGGGCTGAAGTACACACAGCAACAGCTGCAGAGGCTCGATGAGTGGAAAGCACGGCTCGACCAACTCGCCGAGCAGCGCGAGAGCGCGATTGACGAAGCCATCCGAAGCTCCGTGGACATCTTGACCAAGGCTCAATTCGACCAAGTGGCCATCCGTCCGGAGGACCGTCAGGAGGCCGTCGAACTGATGGGCCGCATCCGCAGCGTTCCCGATGCCGAGTGGCCGCGCTTCTCGCAGATGGCGGTAATGGAGTTCATGCGGGGTGAGATGCGCATGGTCCGTGGCGAGATCGAGGGGCTGCTAGGCGGAGGAGATCGGGGTCGCCAGCGCGACCAGTTCCGCGGAATGTTCGAGGGTGCTAGGGCTCGCGCGATGGAGCGCTTGGAGTACTACCGTAAGCTACCCGATAACCAGGTCCAGGGTGCGATAGAGCAACTTGCTCGCGATCGCCTCGGTGACGAGGGGATGAGGGAGCGCGTGGAGTCTCTCCTTCGGGAGATCCTGACCCCCGAAGGTGCCCAGCAAGCGATCCTCACCCTTCAGAAGGCGAAGGCCGCCTCAGGCAGCTAGCGCCCGCAGGGCGCGTGGTACCCGTGGTTCCGGCGTCCCGCCGCTCACATGGCATTGGCGCGGAGTAGGCGCGAGCCTGCTCGCGCTCTCGAGGTGTGCGACCACCCATCCCTCCATCCGCCCTCGGATAGAGGGATGCCATCGCCACGAGTCACCAACGTGCCCGCACGTGCCGCGCCCTTGCTTCCGGGCTGCCACCGCAGGGACGGGGGGTCGGCCGCCGAATCCTCGTTGCCTGGAGGTGAACGGTGTGAACGTCGAGCTGCTGCGAACGTTGGTGGAGGCACGGGGTATCCCGGGTAGGGAAGAGGCCATCCGCGAGATCGTCCGCAAAGAAATGGAGCCGTTGGTGGACGAGGTGACCACGGACACCATGGGCAACGTGGTGTGCGTTAAGAAGGGGGACGGCAAGAAGCGCCTCATGATCGCCGCGCACATGGACGAAATCGGCTTCATCGTCAAGTTCGTGGACGACAAAGGCTTCGTTCGCCTTCAGCCCCTAGGAGGTTTCGACCCGAGGCAGCTCTTCGCCCAGCGTGTGGTGGTGACCACGTCGAACGGCGACACGCTGCCCGGCGTGCTCGCCTACGGCTCCAAGCCCGTGCACATGCTCACCGACGCCGAAAAGGCGCAGGCCCCGCAGCTCGACACCTTCTTCGTGGACCTCGGATTGCCCGCCGACACGGTAAAGGAGAAGGTCCGCGTGGGCGACATGGTGACCATGGACCGAAAGATGGAGCAGTGCGGCGACTGCTTCACCTGCAAGTGCATGGACGACCGCGTCGGAGTCTACGTGATGGTCGAGGCAGTGCGCGCGGTGAAGAAGCACAAGGTGGATGTGTACGCCGTTGCCACCGTGCAGGAAGAGGTTGGGTTGCGCGGTGCCGAGACCGCCGCCTACCACATCCAGCCCGATATCGGAGTCGCGCTCGACGTGACCATCGCCAACGACTTCCCCGGACCACCCGAGCAGGATGCGGTGACGAAACTCGGCGCGGGCGCGGCGATCAAGATCATGGACGGGTCGCTCATCTGCAATCCAAAGCTGGTGGAGCACTTCCGCTGCATCGCGGAGAAGAAGGGTATCCCGCACCAAATGGAGGTGCTTCCGCGGGGTGGAACGGACGCCGGGGCCATCCAGCGCTCACGGGCGGGAATCGCGAGTATCACTCTGTCCGTGCCAACCCGCTACATCCACACCGTGAACGAGATGGTGCACGCCTCGGACGTGCAGGCCGCCGTTGACCTCCTCTCCGCCTACATCTCCGACGCGCATACGGGGGATTACGCGCTATAGGCGAGCTCCGCCAAAGACGCACTGATGGACCTCGACCGCATCCTGCAGGTGCGCTGGCTGCCTTACCTGAACACGTCCACGGGCACCGCGATTCGGAACCCCTGATCCGCGCCACTGTCGAAACACGACGGCGGGGCGAACGCACATGCCGATGCGTGGCGACGGAATCTAGTGGCAATGGGCACAACCGGCCGCGCCAAGTCTACGCCAGGATTATTGGGGCTTAAGCCCTAGTCCCCCCCTCGCGAAATCCTGACAGCGGTCAGGAGCCGTGATACAATACCGTCGCATACTAATCCGTGCGAGTGGTGGGCCATGTTTAGTTTCATCACTTGGTCTATTGGCCCAGAGAAGGGCACGATGGACGAAGCGGCTCTCACCGTGGCCGCTCGGCGGAGCTCGAGGCTCAGG
>JABRVX010000056.1 GCA_039961735.1 Fimbriimonadia bacterium | reverse complement strand
CTGTTGCGTCGGGAGGGGCGGCGGCTGGATGCCTCCATAAGGCGTCGGTCCGGTGTAAGCGATAGGTGGCGGATAGGAGCTTGCCGTCGCGTTGGGCAGCCAGGGTGCGACCGGCTGGGCGCCTGCCCGCTTCACTTCGTCCAGGGCTTCGTCCAGCGCCGACGCCATCTCGGATGCCGAGCCGTAGCGCATCACCAGCGCCTTCTGCAGCGCCTTACGGATCACTGCCGCGAAGGGTTCCGGCACACCTGGTGGGGGAGTGGGCTCGGTGTGGCAGATGGCGTAGGTAACGCTCACCACGCTATCACCGGCAAAGGGCTTGGCACCCGTGAGCATCTCGTACAGCACCACGCCGCACGAGAAGATGTCCGTGCGCGCATCCAGGTCGCGCCCCACCACCTGCTCGGGCGACATGTAGCTGGGCGTGCCGAAAACTTGCCCGTCAATGGTGATGGACTGCTCGAAGGTGAGGCGGGCGATGCCGAAGTCGGTGAGTTTGACGCGCCCGTCGGCCAGTATCTGGATGTTCTCCGGCTTGATGTCGCGGTGCACGACGCCGTGCCGATGCGCGTAGCCCAGAGCGTCCAACACCTGCTTCATGATAGGCACGGCCTGCTCGGGGGTCAGGCAGCCTTCGACGTCCAGCAATTCGCGCAGGTTGCGCCCTTCCAGGTACTCCATGGCGATGAAGTGTCTGCCCGCGTCCTCGCCGACATCGTAGATGGTGACGATGTTGGGATGGGCTAGGCTGCCCGCGGCCTTCGCCTCGCGATAGAAGCGCCGAAGTCGCTCCTCACGCTGGGTGGGCGTTCCGGCGGTGGGGAAGAGAAGTTCCTTCAGGGCGACACGCCGGTTCATGCCGGGGTCGTAGCCCTCGTACACGATATCGTTGCTTCGGGCTATCTCCCGGATGATCTGGTATTTGCCTAGGGTCTGTTGCGACGTGCTCATTTCACGCGCGGGCCTTTGGACTCGGCCCACACCATATAGTACGCGCACGCAGGGAAGAAATGGATGGGCGTCCCCCTCAGCGCCTTGCCAGCAGCCCGGCGGATGTCCGGTTGATCACGGGGTAAGGAGCATTCGGACCCTTTGCGTCGGCCCAGAGCACCCGGTTCATCAGGTCCATGTCCATCGCGTCGCACTCCTCCAGATTCAGCGCAAGCGACTCCCTTGCCATCACTGCGTTCTCTGGGTTGCGCTCATCCGTCGAGACCCGATTCGCCACCGCCTTGTACGGCTTGGTGTTCGGTTTTGCTCGAAACAGCGAGTACATGGGCGCGGCAGCCGCATCGTACTGGTTCAGAGGCTGAAGGCCGAGCAGCATTTGGATGGTGCGGAGCACGGAGCAGGTGGTGTACAGATTGGAGTCGGTCACTCCCAGCCGCGAGTAGGGGCTGATCACCAGGCACACGCTTCGGTGGGCATCTACGTGGTCGGGACCATTCTGCGCGTCGTCTTCCAACACGAAAATTGCCGTTCGCGGCCAGAACTTGCTGTGCGTTACCGCCTCCACGAGTTGCCCTAGCGCTAGGTCGTTGTCGGCCACCATCGCGCGAGGCGTCCAGGCGCCGGGTCGTGTTCCGGAAGTGTGGTTCTGCGGTAGCCGAACGATCTGCAGCCTCGGCATCTCCCCTTCCTTCTCGAACCGGCGAAATTCTTTGAGCCATACGGCTACACGGTCTACGTCCTTCACCTGCAGGTTATAGCTGGGGAAGTCCGGACAGAAGTGGCCTTCGAGCGAGGGGACGGATGCACGCCGCACAACGGTGTCGCCCAGGCGCTCCTCCTCTACGAACTCGCCATAAGAGCGATAAGAAACGCCGGCCCGGCGTGCTGCATCCCAGATGTATCCGGCCTGAGGACGAGACAGCGGGTTCGTCCCTTCGTAGTCGTAGCCGCCCCCGTGCCCGCCGTAGCCATAGGGCCACCGCTTTTCCACGTAGTCGTTGGCGTAGGCAGCGGTCGACCAGTTATGCCCATCCGCACTCACCTCGGCATCCACGTAGAAGTTGTCCAGCAAGGCAAATTCTCGCGCCAGCTTGTGCTGGTTGGGAGTGATGGCCTCCCCATAGATGCACAAGCTGGGGTCGCCCCTCCCCTGGGGCATGTCACCGAACACCTGGTCGTAGGTGCGGTTCTCTTTGATCACATAGATGACATAGCGGATCGGTGAGGGATCGCCAGGTCTTCTGGGCAGCACGCTGCCTGGCACTTGAACCGCCTCCTTCAGTAGGGAGTCGCGATAAGGGCTGTTCCGAACGACGCGCGCAGTCATCCGTTTCAGAGAACGCTCGTCCGGCGCGTCCACGAACCGCACCTCGGAAGCCAACAGCCGTGCGATGTATGAGTGGTCGGGGTTTGCCTTTGGCTCGGCCCCTTTGGACGCGAGAGCCACCAGCTTGCCGCCGTTGTGCGAAACGCCGACCGCACAGGTGTACCAGCCGGTCGGAATGAAACCGAGCATCTCGCTCTCACCGCGCTCGGCGATGTCCACTACCGCCACGCAGTTGTTATCCGCCACCGCAACGTAGAGACGTTGGCCGTCCGGGCTGAACGCGAGGTCGGTCGGGCAGCTTCCCTCCGGCGCCAACGGGTGGACGGAGACGCGAATGCGCTCCAGCACTTTACAGCGTGTGGGGTCAATCACATACACGCTGTTGTCCGCAGCGCAGACGACGAAGAGCCGGTTGTCCAACGACATTGCCAGAGCGTTGGGGTGTGGACCGACCGGGATGGTGTCCAAGGGCTTCAGGTCCTTGGCCGAGTACACCAGCACCCGCGAGCGCAGCCAGTCGGATACGAACAGCTTGTCGCCATCCTCGGAAAGTGTCAGACCGTAGACGCGCCCCATCGTAGGCACAGATAGCGCCTCTCCGGACTGCAAGTCGAAGCGAAACACCTCCCCCGTGTCCACCGTGCCTGCGAATAGCGCCAAGCCATCCGGGCTCACGGCGACTCCTGAGACGAAGCCCTTTTTGGGCAGGGTCAGCGGCTCCCTGTGCCGGCTCGGGCTTCCGAGTTCGATATCCCACACCTTGCCCGAGCCCCCGCCACTTACGAACAGCCGTGGTTCCTTCGGGTGGTAGGCAATGCCGAGCCAGGCGTGCTCGACATCGACTCGCTCGGTCATCTGCTCGGTTTCGACATCCACGAGAGCCACCCAGTGCTTGTCGGCGCCGCAGTGAAGGACTGCGATCTGCTTCCCGTCGGGCGATTGCGCCATCGTCAGTGCGCCCGGTCCGAGGGAAAGTGCTCGGCCTGCAGGCGAGATCGTCCAGCCGTTCGGTAGCAAGACGGTTCCGTCGCGTTGGGGGCCGGGAGTGCGAACCGACGGTCGGGAAGAAGCCGCCACCAGCAAAGCCGCAGTGACGACGGGTAGGGCACAGAGTACAGCGATCGAGCGTTTCGGCATACCCTTAGGTTCTGTGATCCAGCCGGTTCGTCCTCCGCGCGTTGGGCCGTTCGGCGAACCAGCAGCCTTTGCGAAGATCGGGCACCGTGGTCCCGATGTATACTGGATTCAATTACTGCCATGCCAAAGCGAATCCACAGCGTGGGTAGCCGAACCGAAGTTCGTTTTCGGTTCAACGGTCGCTCGCTCAAGGGGTATGAAGGTGAGCCCGTGGCCGCGGCTCTGCTGGCTAATGGGATCGAGTACCTCCACCGAAGCGCAAAGCTACATCACCCGCGGGGAGTCCGCTGTGCCAACGGGCGTTGCGGGCAATGTATCGTCAGCATAGACGGCCGGCCGAACGTGCGATGTTGCGTGGAGCCTTTGCGGGGCGGAATGGACGTTCGGAGCCAGACGGGCTGGCCCAGCTCTGAGTTCGATCTGCTGCGACCCTTGGGCGGTGTTGTCGCGCACCTGCCGCACGGCTTTCACTACCGGATGTTCATTCGTCCCCTGACGCTTCGTCCGCTGATTTACCGTTTCGTGCGTTCGTTGGGCGGCTATGGCAAGGCGGATCTGCGCAGTGAGAAGCCGGAGTCATTCCCGGCGGCGCGCAAGCCGCTGGACGTGGATGTGCTGATTGTGGGTGGCGGGGTCGCCGGATTGTCGTGCGCCCTGGCGGTTTGCGGGGCAGCTTCGAGCGTGGTGATCCTGGACGACCAGTTTGCACTGGGTGGGCATGCGAGGTTCGACCCTCGCGGCGATGGGATGCGGCTTTCGGCGGAGCTTTGCTCCGCAGTGGCGTCGCACGACAAGATCGAGACTCGATTGCGGCGGATGGTCGTGTCCTACGATGCCGGGGTGGTTGCCGCCGCAACCGCAGAGGGGATCGAGAAGTTCCGGCCACGAGTACTCGTATTGGCTACGGGCGGCTACGACTACATACCGCCGTTCGAGGGTAACGACAAATTCGGCGTGTTCGGAGAGCGGGCTATCCTGCGGCTGTTGGTCGAGTGGGGAGTGACGCCCGCACCGCGCTGCGTGGTCGCCGGCGAGGGCGCGGAAGCCTTTGCCGAGGTGCTGAGCCGACTCGGCGTGTACAGCGAGGCGGAGCCTGTACTGAGGCGGCCCTCACCCGAGGAGGCGTTTATCACCTGCGGATCTATCCCAACGTACGAGCTGCAGTATCAGACGGGGCTGTGCATGGGTGTAGATGAGCGAGGGGCCGCAGTGGCGCTGCTAGGAGAAGGCGGCGTTTCCTCGCGCCCCGACGTGTTCGTGACGGGGGAAGCAGCGGGTAGCTGCGGTTACGCCGAGGCCGTACGCCGAGGTGCCGAGACGGGTGCCGCGGTGGCGCGGACGCTGGAGGGCGAGATCCCTTCGTGGACGCCCGCCCCTTCGAAGAACGGGGAATATCGGGTGCAGGGCCCTGTGCCTGGCGCGATGTTGTGTTTCTGTGAGGACGTGACCGAAGAGGAGTTCGCCGAGGCACTCGCCGGCGACTTCCCGGACATCGAGTCGGCCAAGCGGTACACGAGCATGTCCATGGGGCTGTGTCAAGGCAAATACTGCTTGCATCGTGCGCGTGAGTTGACCGCGTTCGTGAGTGGCGTGCCTATGGACCATGTGCCGATGACTACGCAGCGTCCGCCGGTAGTGTCGGTACCGCTGGGCGTGCTTGCGGCGCAGGCGGAGGAGAAACCGTGAAGAAACGAGCGGACGCCATCATCATCGGCGCGGGCTCCTCGGGCCTGGCCATCGCCTACTGGCTGACCGCACGAGGCATGAGCGATGTGCTCGTGCTGGACAAGGGTTACATCTCGTGCGGTGCGACCGGCCGGTGCATGGGCGGCATCCGGGCGCAGTTCGCGAACGAGCCGGACATCAAGCTGGCGCTCGGGGCCCAGCGGCTTTACGAGCGGCTGGGGCATATGCTCGGTTTCGACCCGCTCTTTCGGCAGGGCGGCTACCTGTTCCTGGCGTTCGACGAGACTGACATCGAGCACTTTAGGCGTAACTCGGAGGTGCAGAACCGCTTCGGCGTGCACAGCAGGCTCGTGAGCGTGGCCGAAATGAAGCGTCTAGCCCCGGCGCTCTGCACGGACACGGTGGTAGGCGGGTGTTTCAACCCTAAGGACGGGATCGCCGTGCACTTCGCAGTGACTTGGGGCCTGGCTGAGAAAGCGCGCAAGCAGGGCACCACCATTCTCACGTTCACCCACGTGGAGAGCATCGAGACGGCGGGTGGTCAAGTCATCGGGGTCGAGACTTCTAAGGGGTTCATCGGTTCGAACATCGTCATCTGTGCGGCGGGGATGCACAGCGTGGACTTGCTGAAGCCCCTCGGCATCGAGTTACCGCTGCGAGCTATGAAGAGGGAAGTGCTGGTAACCGAGCCTATCCGCCCATTCCTGGACCCCATGGTGGTGTCGCTTCGAGGACACTCGATGGTGCAGACTATGCGGGGTGAGTTCGTCGCCGAGTGCGAGGAGGGTGAGGAGGAGATGGACACGATGAGCTTGGCGTCCTCTTTCGCCTACGCCGAGATGGCCGCGCGCAAGGTGCTGACGCTGTTTCCCTGCCTCCGGGACGTACGCCTGCAGCGCCAGTGGGCGGGTACCTATGATATGACCCCCGACCACCGGCCCATCATCGAGGCGTTCGATTCGCCCAAAGGTTTGCTGACGGCCGTCGGGTACTCGGGCCACGGCTTCATGCTTGCTCCGAAGGTCGGCGAGATCATCGCCGACCTGGCACTCACGGGACACTCCGACTTCGACGTCTCCACATTCCGCGTCGAACGCTTCACCGACCCCAACCTCCGCATCGAGACAACGGTCATCTAGTTGCACCCACGCAAAGCATCGGCCCCGAGGAAGGAACCTCGGGGCCGAGTGACTACCTCTATCTGCTTCTCCGCCGTCGGGCCTCGGTGCGGCGGACACCAGCTTCTACAAGGTCACAGGAGGCTGCTTACCAACGCGGCTTTCGGCCGCCGCCCGACTGCCCACCGCTGCCGGAGGGGAATCGGCCGGGCTCGCGGGGACGAGCCTCGTCCACGCGAAGGTTTCTGCCTTTCATGGAGTATCCGTCGAGCTTGCTTATGGCTTCCTTCGCCTCTTCGTCCGACGACATCTCGACGAACGCAAAGCCGCGCGACTGTCCTGAGAATTTGTCCGCCACCACGCTAACCGAGGTAACGGTACCTGCCTGGGAGAAGACGTCCTGGAGTTCCTCCTGAGTGACGTCATATGCAAGATTGCCGATGTACAGCTTCTTACCCAATGCTGCCTCCTGAAATGTTGAGCCACTGAACTGCCGGCCGCTCCAAGGAGGCCCTCTCGAAGCTGCACGACATACAGACGACGCATAAGTTTAGCAAAGAGTCACGGGAATTGCAAGCCGAGGCTCGATTACACGCGATCTCTCTGGCTCAAACCGGGTCAATCTACGGCCTTATACAGTATCCATCGGCAGTTTGAGCCTGCCGCCGGGAGGGCAGGGAGTTGTTCGGCTCGTGCCGAGGCCGGGATCAGGTAGAAATCGGTGAGATGCTTGGTGTCCGTGGGCCTTGCATCGCCCTCATGCTTCCCCTTTTTGCTCAGCGTCGCGGATTCGCGGCCAGATAGGAGACGGCGCGTTCGAGCATGTTCCTACGAGCGCTTAGTATGGCAGGAGGACGTGACGAGTGGTTTCGCCGTCCCGGCGATGCAGCTAGGACCGGCGGGACGCTGGAACTACACGGACCGGCGAACGGTGGGACGCCGGAATTACGTAGCCTCGGATTCCGGGCCTCCGGTTACGCGGGTCTCGACGTGGCCGAGGACGTGGTGTGCAGGCCAGCGAACTGCGACCTTATTCTGCAGTCGAACTAGTCTGCGAGCGCGCGAAGTCGGCGGCCACTTTGGCTCGGGCTCGGGCCTGGATGGGCTTGCCCTGCTCGTCTACGACCGCGACGCCGCCGTCAACGGGCTGGGTCCGCCACGCGAGGGCATGGCGGAACTCCTCTCGCCCCTCCCACAGGTACGGCACCGGCAAGAAGCCCGCCCAGAAGATGCGGTACAGCCCTTCGGGGGAGTAGGGATCGGGGATGGACGCCTCGATTTCCTCGATCACCGCGCGTGCCTCGGTCAGCAAGTGCTTCTTGCGCCGGGCGACCTCACGGTTGCGTGCCATATCTTCCACCTCGCCACCCGCACGCAGGCGGCGATACTCGTCGAGTGCAGCGCGGGTGATCTGCACGCTTTCGTTGACTACTGCGGGGTCGGCCAGATGGGATGCCTCGGAGTAGCTCACGACGTGGATGATCTGTGGGCTGGTCGGGTCGTTTGGCTCGATGTCGTCCATCAGCGCTGTGACTGCAGCGAGCTGGGCTTTGGCCTTGTCCAGGTCGGGAGAGAAGTAGTCCAGCCCCGCGCGCGGCTGCAAGTACACGGTGAATTGCTCGTCCACCAACTCCCGCGCGAGTGCCAGCAGCGCCCTGACCTTGGCTAGGTCCTGAATTCCCCATGTGTACTTCGGCGTGTTCAGCATCGTCTGTAGCACGAGCCTACGCACCCCGAGCCGCTTGGCGGTTCGCGCCGCCAGAACCGCGGACACGATGTACGTGACGTCGTCTGCCCCGCGAAAGGCGAAGTGGTGAGGAATGTTCGGTTCGAAGGGCTTGCCGGTCTCCGCGATCACTCGTAGCGTCTCCACATGCTCTCGAAGGTTTTCTTGCACTGTGTGGGGCCCGCGGCCATCAATCAGGCAGAACCACCAGAAGGAGAGTGCGTGCCACGCGATGTGGATGGTCTCTTCGTACATGCGCGCGAGCGCGGGGATGTTGCGGGTTCCTGCGTAGGTGCGCACAAGCATAGGCCGCGCGACCTGCCAAACCGCCCGGAACTCGCCTTCCGAGTTGATCGGGACCCCGCCCCCGTTCGGCTTGTCCCCCCAGTCCTTGCCGAAATCCGACTGCGTGAGTTGCGACGTTCCGATGGACAGCACGTCCAGAAACCCCGCTGCGGCCAGTTGCTGCGTCCAGTCGAGGAAAGACTGGACCGCTCGCGCTCGGTTCGGTTCGTATGGCCCGACGTGCGCTCGCATGATCGGCGGCAACCCTCGCTCCTTGCCGTGTGCAACCCTTGCGGCGAGCGTGTCCGACGCAGTCCCGAACTCCGGGTATCCGGAGCGGTCCACCGGGCCAACGGCGAGGTGACGTCCGGCCTTTACCAAGTCCCGGCCGAATGTCAATCGCGTATCGTCATAGGCAGCGTGCTGGCTGATCTCGTTGGGCACGAGGTGGGGTGGGATGCCTAGCTTATTCAGCGTCTCCACGGGTGTCTCGTCGCCAACGAAGACGCCGACCCAGTCTCCGTGCTCTCTTCGAACCGCATCGCACGCGGAGGGCAGGCCGGCGAAGTAGAGGCCGCGCAACGGCCCACCTTGAGCGTCCAGGAGGCGCCTTGAGCGCAGCCGGTCCACTAGTCTTCCGAATAGCTCGACGCCCTCCGCAGGATCCAGGCGGTAGCTGAAGCCCAACCGGCTGATGCCCTGTTCCTTGATCCACCTTTCCAGGATCGCGACGTTGTCCAGGCGAGACGGTCGTCCAACGGCCTCGCAGATTCGTGCGTCTGCCATCACGGTGCGATAGCCGCAGTCGCGAAGCAGGTGCTCGACGGTGGCGACGCCCAGGGTGTGAGCGTCCACGTAAGGCCGCACGAACCCGAATACCTCGTTGCGCTGAACAGCGGATGCCATCATGGTTTACCTATACCAACCCTAGGTGCTTCGAGTCACCCGAGCCGACTTCTTAGCTTCCGGTTTGCCGTTGTTGGCGCGTCGGCCTTTGGGCTGATCTCCCTCGAGGATCAGGCGCCGAAGCTGTTGTAGGCTCATACCCGCGATGCCCATCGTCTCGACCGTCCGCCCCACCTTCCAGTAGTCACATTCGTGCAGCAGGCCGGCGAGGTGGATGATGGCTTTGATCGTCGGGCAGGGCGCACCGAGCATGTCCCCGAGCGAGGCGATTGGTACCAAGCTCATGGGAACGTCCTCCGACAGGTAGCGATGTGCGAGCGTGTGGGGAGCCTTGATCCCGTAGTAACCCGAGTTTGCGCGGATCGCGTCGAAGAGCGTCCGTCCGGCAGCATCGTAGGCGATGTAGAGCCATTCCCGCGCGGTCATGCAGTTGAAGCCCATAGCCGCGCCCACCGCGACTCGCTCGGCGTCAACGGCTTCCAGAATCAGTGCCGAGGAGCGAGAGATGCCCTCTATGTAATACTCGAACTCGCCGCGCGTGCTCTCGATTCGTGCGCAGTTGAGCACAGTGACCGCCGGGTGGAAGATGGCGCCGATGTTGTCGAGACTCGTCTTCATCACGTTGTCGCCCGGCACGAACTCCTTGTAGGCAGGGGAGAGCGCGCGGATGACTTCGGGCGTTTTGTACGCTGGAATGGCCGCGACCGGGACGCTGTTTTTGATGCCGAAGATCTGCACCTGTGCGGGGTTTAGCGCTCGCGAGGCGTAGAGCAGCGTCTGCGCTTCTGCGATGATCACACCGCGGTTGCCACCAGCTCCCAAGAAGCGGTGACGAAACTCCAGGGCGCCGCCAGTGCGACCCGGATTGAGCACGACGATTGCACCTTCCTTCAGATACGGCGCGCATTGCTCTGCCATGAAGTCGTGCCCGGTCGCCGGGACCACCACCATCACGATGTCCGCACCGGGCAGCGCTTTCTTCGGGTCGTCCGTGACGGCTTCGGGCTCGGCATGGCCGCTCGGAAGGTCGTCGCGGTCGTGGCTCGCAACGAGCTGGATATAGCCGCTCTGCACGATGGGCTGGATGCGCGCCTCGCTGCGGTTATACAGCCGCACGCGGAAGCCCATGAGGCACAGGTGGGCAGCCATGGCGAGGCCCCCGTTGCCCGCGCCCATTACGCAGAAAACGGGTCCATTCGGCTCTTGCTTAGTCCTGCTCTTCGGCATTCGGTCGTCTCCTTTGGGGGTCTCGGCAGTCTCGGGCCGCTAGTGTAGACCAGGCGATGTTCAGACGGTGTTATGGTGGGCTCGGTGTCACAGGATTGCCACTTGGCCCAAGGAATCTGGCGCCCTCAGGCTACTGGTGCCCAAAGTCGGGTATCTCCAGCATCTCCCCGCCGCGAAGGGCCGACTCGTGAGCGACGAGCCCGGGAAGCACGTACCGCGCAGCCTGCCAGACGTCGTTGCGGGGCTGCTGCCCGGAGTGGACGGCCTTCACGAAGTCGTCCACGAGGAACTGATGCGAGCCGAAGTGCCCGTTCGGCAATCCCACGAACTCCTTGGGCAGGCGCGCGATCTCGTGGAGTGGGGAGACTCCGCGGAAAGCCGGTTCAGCCGAGTCTGGCGAGACTTCCGTTCCGCCAGGCGTGCGGCTCGCACATTTTAGCAGGTCGTCCAATCGTGTGACATCGTGCTTATCCGTCCACACCGCACCTGCTACCGAATCTTGGAAACACCCTTCCGTACCATAGATGGACACTCGTTCGACGCACGGATGGCCGATACGGCGGAATTCGTTGATGCGGCAGACGCTTCCATCGGACATTCGGAAGAGCGCCGACTGGTTGGAGAAGCGGTTGTCCCAGACGTTCGCATCGGGACCATAGATCTCGCTCTCGCTGTCCTCGAAGCCCTGGCAGGAAACGTGTGTCATTCGCCGCCCGAGCACCGAGACGATGGGAGCGACGGAGTGGGTGGGGTAGTGCATAGGGGGACTTCCTGCGAAACGCCTCCACTGCTCGCCGCCGCGGGTTCGCATGACATCGTAGAGGCCATGGTCCCAATCGTGATAGTATTCCCCTTCGCAGTACACGACTCGGCCGAAAGCACCCTTCGCGAACTGCTGCCGGCAGAAGATGGTACCTGGATAGTAGTAGCTGGTCTCGCCTAGCATGTAGACGTAGCCGGTCTCCTCCACTGCGTTGACGAGGCTCTCGACCTCCTGCACTGTGATAGCGGGGGGTACGGCCGAGTAGACATGCTTGCCTGCGCGAAGAGCCTGTACGGCTTGCGGCCCGTGCAACCAATTCTGGGTGAAGATGGCGACGGCGTCCACCTCGGACGCCAACACCTCCTCCAGCGATTGGCAAGTGCGCTCGATCCCGTGTCTCGCCGCGGTGTCGGACAGCTTAACCTGGTCGGTGTCGCACAGCAGAACGTCGCTGACCAGCGGGTGAACCTGAAAGAGCGGGATGAAGTCCTGCGCGAACGATCCACAGCCAACGATAGCGATTGTCATCCTCACCTACCTCCCCATGTCCCTGTGACATCCTCTATCCCTCACCACTCGCAGTGGTGAGGGATAGAGAGTGCATGGTGCGGGATAGAATAGCAGATGCCGTCAAGCTGAATAGGATAGCAGAAATCGTCATGCTGAATGGGATAGCAGATGTCGTCATGCTTCGACAGGCTCAGCATGACGTTTGCTTCGACAGGCTCAGCATGACGTTTGCTTCGACAGGCTCAGCATGACGTTTGCTTCGACAGGCTCAGCATGA
>JABRVX010000055.1 GCA_039961735.1 Fimbriimonadia bacterium | reverse complement strand
GAACTGGACATCCCGGCCTTCGTGTACGCTCACACGGCGCCTCCGGGCTCCGACCTGCACGAGTTCGACGGACTCACTGCGTACGGTTCAGGGCTCTATCTCGGCGACTGGCTTCTCCTCGCCCCGGCCGCTCTGGGACAACATCAGACTGAGCTGCACGACTCGCTTCGTGAGCGGATCCTGGCCGGTGCGGAGTGGTGTGAGGTGTTCGTCGGCCACCCGTGCGTGCTGAGGACCGTGGAGTTCTGGGACGGAGTGAACTTTGCCCAAGGCGCGAATCCGCCCCCGAACCAGTGGCGTGCGGCAGGCCAACGCCCGGAGAGCGAGTACCGAACGATGCTGGGCAACCTGAGGTGGGCGCTCGGGCGCCTGGCCCAGGTGCCGGGCATCCGATTCGCGACGATTGATGAAATGAACGCCCTTGCGAAGGACGCAAAGAGGGAAGCGCTGTCCGACGGCGAACTACAGAAATTGCAGGCAATTGTGCGGGGTCGGCTGATGGCCATGAAGAACTGGCCGATCCACCGACAGAACCTAGATGTAAGCAAGATTGCGGAACTGACTCTTGAACGGCTGGGCACCATCCAAAGGCTGACGGGCCTGGCCGGACAGCCCGAGGTTGACATTACGGTTAGCAACGGGTAAAGTGTGCGCTGGTCTGAGGTTAGACCAGACCCACGGGCAACTACACCAGGGAAGGAGGCGCCTATGCCTACCCGATTCACCAGTGTAGCCACCGCGCTGCTCTGTTTTTTGTGTTGCGCCTTCGCGGACAAGAGGGATACGGCTAGAGAAGGGATCGCTCGGCAGAGTGTGGCCCACCCCTTCCCCCTCGATTCGCGGGCGCTCTTGACCTACAATCCGCTTCAGGGCCAGTTTTCGAGTGGCCCCGCTTCCGGTTCCAAGGCTCCAGCCCAGTCGATCTACAAGGTTCGGCCGGGTGACAACGATGTTCTCATCGCCAAGCGTCTCGGCGTGACCGGGCACGCTCTTCGTGCAGCCAACCCGGGAGTGGTCTGGACACGGCTGAAAATAGGTGCCACGCTGAAGGTGCCCGGTACTCCGGTCACCGCTGTGAAGGCATCGGCCACGAAGTGCATTCTCAATCTGCCGCCGCTTCGTCCACCAATGCGGCCAAAGCTAGTCAAAAGCCCGCTCGTGCGTTACGTCGTGCGAGAGGGAGATAACGATTGGAACATCGCAGACCACCTAGCAGTCCGCGTGAGCGACCTTCACCGACTGAACCCCGGCGCCAACTTCGCGCGGCTGAAACCGGGAGACGTTCTGTATGCTCCTGGACCCGGGCGTATTCTCCCCACCCGGCTCGTGGATCTCCCTGCGCTATCGCCGCCGAGACCGAATGGTCCTGGTGTCTCCAACTGGGCAATGCTCGACGCAGACCGAGTAGGCGTTCGCGTGGCACCGAGCAACTCCGCGAAGCGCATCACGCTGGTAGACAAGTTCACCACCGCGAAGGTGATTGCGGCGGCGGACGGTTGGTATCGGCTCCGCTTCCAGCACGGCACGACGGGTTGGGTGCGAGGTGATATGCTCGTTGCTTCCGAGATGCCCACCTGGGCCGTGTCGCGACCGGCGCCGCGGACCCGATACTATGCTTCTTCCACCCGACCGTCGGTTTCCTACCGACGCAGCTACGCGTCCCGGCCACCGCGCTACAGCGCTGACTATCGGCGTCCGGGCACTACGGGCAACTCGGTCGTGGACTATGCAGCAAAGTTCCAGGGAGTTCGCTACCGGTATGGAGGCGAATCGACGGCTGGCTTCGACTGCTCGGGGTTCACGCGGTACGTGTACAAGCTGCATGGCGTTAGCCTGCCACACAATGCAGCGGCACAGTCTAGGACTGGCAAGGCGGTATCCAAGGACCAGATCAAGCCGGGCGACCTAGTGTTCTTCAAATCGGCTCGCGGCGGCTCTCGCATCGGGCATGCAGGCATTGCGATCGGCGGTGGAAAGTTCATTCACGCGTCCAGCGGCAAGGGTCGCGTGCGGATAGACTCGTACACCAGCGGCCATTACAGCAGCCGCTTTGCCGGTGCAAGGACCTTCCAAGGCGGCTCCACCGCATCGAAATCCAAGCCAGCAGAGACGAAGCCGAAGGGCCCGGAGCCGAAGGAACCGGAACAAAAGCAGTCTTCGTCTGAGGAGTAGGTCGGCCCCTCGGCGCGCTCCTGCGGTGCATACTCCCCCCGCGCCCCGGAAGGCGTGGGGTACATTGTGTGCGCCGCAAGGGGGCTGGATGGAGCAAGACGTTGGCTTCGACTTTGATCTGCACCGTGTGCGCGCCGTAGTCGAGGTGCGTAGCCCCGCAGCGGCAAACGAGTTGCTCGCGTCCGGATGGCTTCTGCACGACGTGTACGTGTCGCAGGACATGCGAAGCAACTACATCCTGCTCCGGACCGAGGACGTCACCTGTCGGCGGTGCGGAGGTCCGGCTCGTGTGGAGGTGTCGGTGGACGGCGAGTCTTTCCGATACATCTGCCAGCGTGAGTGCTCGTAGTAGTAGATGTGGCCCGGTCGTCTAGTGGTTAGGACGTCGCCCTTTCAAGGCGAAGGTCGCGGGTTCGAGTCCCGTCCGGGCTACCAAACCTTCTGCCTGGATTTCGCCTTGCCCGCTCGCCCGTAACGCTGAATCGGCAAGACAGAATGCCCCCGGGGATGATCCCGAGGGCATTCGCTTCGGCTTCCGGCGACTGAGCGTCGGAGCGGAACGCGCCTTACTTCAGCGGCGGGCAGAACATGAACACGCCGTCATCCCAGCGAGCTAGGTTCCACTGGTGCCCCGTCGTGCTGTGCGGCAGTTTCTTGGTGTGTCCATCCAAGAAGCCAGAGTTGGCCTTGCCGGCGTGCTTGCTGCTGGTCCGGTCTATGTAGATGAACGCCGGGTCGTTGATGTCCCAGTTGTAGTTCGGGTCCTCCCAGTAGGTCCTCTCTTCCACGAAGGTCGGCGTTCGCGCGGGCTCCTGGAAGCTGCTGAACTTCCGGCCCGGTCGCTCCGGCCAGGTCTGTGCAGGCGTCTGGCCGACGAGGAAGGCGTTGTAGGTGTAGCTGTAGGTGCCCTTACCGCTCACGCCCGCACGCGTCCGCTTATCCATCGGACACAAGAAGACCTCCCGGCTCTTGATGTAGGCATAGCCGCCGCCAGCCTTCACGTCCTGGTCAGCGCCCTGGACCAGGTGGTAGAAGCGGTAGTCGGGTAGCTTGTCGTTGTAGTCCGTGATGTAAATGTACAACGCCTTGCCGAGCTGATTGACGTTGCTCATACACTGCGTATCGCGGGCCTGCTGGCGTGCCTGCGCGAACACGGGGAACAGGATCGCCGCCAGAATCGAGATGATCGCAATCACGACGAGCAACTCGATGAGCGTGAAGCCACGCTTGGCAGTCGGTATCATGTGTTTGCTCCTTCTAAGCGTCCGGTGACCACCCGGTAATCGAGGAAAACCGATGAGATGATGGCTCGATCCAATTGACGCGATGTTCATTGTACAGTATCGGCGCCAAATCCGGGACTTCACTACTTACCGGATGATCCCATTTGTTAAGACGAAGTTACCCATGCATTCGGTTTTGCCTGCCGGTGCAGAAGTTCACGAAAAGGTTCCGGCAGCCTATCGGTCGAACCTGAAACGCACGTAACCAGTTTTTGCCAAAAGCCCCAGACAAGAGGGACCTCCCCATGATATCACAGCTCTCATCGTTCCTCCCGGCCATTGGGCCGAATGAAGTCGCAACCCTGGCGGTTCGGGCGCCTTACGATGGCTCCTCCCTGGCCGAGACCCAGATCCTCACCGGTGACGGCACGTTCCGAGCGCTTGGTCTCGCGGTGTCCGCCGGAAGACGGAAGCCCCCGGAGCCGCCCATCTACGAGCGTGCCCGTATCCTTCGAGAGGTCGCGGCCCGGATCGAGCAGGAGCGGGATGACCTTGCGCTCCTCATCGCTCGAGAGGGCGGTAAACCACTGCGAGACGCTCTGGTCGAGGTGTCGCGGGCGGCCCTCTCGACGAGGCTCGCCGCAGAGGAGGCCTTGCGACTGCACGGGGAGGAAATTCCTATGACCGCCTCGGCAGCTGCAGAGGGCCGGATGGCTTTCACTATTCGGGAGCCTATCGGCGTTGTTCTAGCAATCAGTGCATTCAACCATCCGCTGAACCTTATCGCACATCAGGTCGCCCCGGCCGTCGCGGTCGGCTGCCCCGTGCTGGTAAAGCCCGACCTACGCACCCCGCTCTCGTGCCTTCGGTATGTGCGAATGCTCCACGATGCGGGGTTGCCGCCCGAATGGGCCCTCCCGATTCCCTGCGAGAACGACGTGGCGGAGCAGATTGCGTCTTCGCCCGAGATCGCGTTCCTGAGTTTCATCGGTAGTGCGAAGGTAGGGTGGTACCTGCGGTCCAAGTTAGCTCCCGGCGTGCGCTGTGCTCTGGAGCACGGCGGAGCGGCTCCCGTGATCGTGGATGAGACCGCCGGCCTCGATCTCGTGGTGCCCGCGTTGCTGAAGGGCGGCTTCTACCATGCCGGACAGGTCTGCGTCAGCGTGCAGCGAGTTTTCGTGCACCGCGCCGTATTCGAAGAGGCCGTTGCCAGGCTTGCCGCCGGGGCCGAGGCGCTGAACGTCGGCGACCCCGCCGATCCGAACACCGACGTCGGGCCGCTCATACTCAAGCGCGAGGTGGACCGCGTTCACGAGTGGGTCACTGAGGCAATTGCTGCAGGCGCCCGCCTCGCCGCCGGAGGTCACGCCGTCGGCGCGCAGTGCTACGCCCCCACGGTACTGGCAAACCCACCACTCGACAGCCGTGTGATGACGGAGGAGGTTTTCGGCCCGGTGATCTGTGTGGTGGAGTACGACGATATGAATGAAGCCGTCGAGATGGCCAATTCCGTGCGGTGGAAGTTCCAGGCTGCGGTGTTCACGCGAGACATCGGTTCGGCACTGCGCGCGGCAAGAGGGTTGGATGCGTCCGCGGTGATGGTCAACGACCACACCGCATTCCGAGTTGATTGGATGCCCTTTGGGGGGCGCGCCGAATCGGGGCTAGGAATCGGCGGCATCCGCTACTCGATGCGCGATCTGACTCAGGAGAAGCTGATCGTCCTGCGCGAGACTTAGCCGTCGCCCATCTTGGCGAAGTTGGTGAGGACGAGGTTGAGGTCCTGCAGGTCCGCCACGCCGCTTCCGTCCAGGTCGGCATTCGGGTCTAGGTTAGTTGCGAATACCACGAGGATCCGTGCTAGGTCCGCGAGGCCGACAAGGTCATCCCCGTCTGCATCGCCGTTGAACGGGATCGAAAAGTTCACGGTCGTGCCGTTTGCCCCGAGGTCCACGTCGCGCTCTCGGACGCTAAGCCAGTGAGACGGCTTCACAACCACATCCACGATGCCCTGAGCCTCCACGGCCGCCCAGTAGTTGCCGAGCGCATCGAGCTGCGTCTCCACCTCGTCCACGCGCGACGGTCCAGCATACACGCTCAGAGTGATCGGGATGCCAGCGGGCGACGGGCTGTACTGGCCGAGCTGCACGTTTCCACTCAACTCGCGCGAGAGGCCAAGGGACCATGCGGCGATGTTGTTCGCCAGCCGACGGTTCTCGGGGTACGGGTTCAGATACTCGTCGGTGAACATCGTGATGTCGCCGATGACTAGCACACGACCAAGGCCGGTCTCTGGCGTGTTTTCGACCAGAGCCGCGAGGAGCTTGTCGTTGGGATCGTTGATCAGAGCGATGTGAGGGCCTTGGACGGCGAGCTGCGCGTTCTGGCCCACCTCGACGGTCGTCAGCCCTGCGGTTATCAGATGTCGGGTCAAGACCTGACCCGTCCCCGGCAACGTCGTCGGTCCTAAGTACACCTTGAAGGGGTTGACCAGACGATTGTAGCCGATGGTGCTACCGTGTCACCCGCACTCCCCGGTTACCACGAGGGTACCGCCTGCTTGCACCCACGCGACAACCGCCGCCACTTCGTCGTCAGAGGGAACCTGGTTGATAAACTCACTGGTGAAGAAGACGGTTACACCCGACAGGTACGAAGCTGTGAGTGTCCCGGTCGTCGTGATGGGGGCCCCTCGGCTGAGGAAGCACTCGCGCATCCCGGAAAGCCAGTCTCCCGATGCCAGGTTCATGTCCTCAGTCAGCAGCCTCGTGTTGTCGAAGGTGCCGACGACTTGCGCTTGGACGCCAACGGCAAGTGCCGAGAGCAACAGAGCGAGTATTCGTTTCAAGGCGGTGGTCCCTCGTTTCGGTAACGGCGAGTGATCGCTCGCTTCAGTGTAACACGGGCTTCGCCGAATCGCGACCCGTCAATAAGACAGTCCCGATGGCCTCTTCCCAAGAAAACGAGCGTGGGGACGCTCGAGTGCCATCCCCACGCCGTTGATGCTTGTACGCAGCGTGAAACTACTTGCGTCGGCGAAGGCCGAGCAAGCCAACGAGACCCACCCCGAGTGCGGCAAGCGTGCCTGGCTCCGGAACCATATAAATCGCGGCCCCGAAGTTGGCCACCGGGTTCCCACCGAACCAATACAGACCCAGCGTGTCGACATCGAGGAACACGTCATGGCTGGAGCCGACGGTGGGAGGATTGTAGATGGACCAGCCGGCCTGACCGGGGCTATCCGACGCAAAGAAGTCGATGCCCATCCAAATGTCCGCCGGGGCAGAGAACTCGAAGCCTGAGCCGGATAGGTCCACTGTAATGATCCAGCCGCCGTCGCCAGGGAGGCCGGTGACTACCAGCGACTGCAGCGAGGGGCCAAAGGTACCGTCTGCAGGATCGTTTGCCCAGAACTGAACGGGCACCCGAGTCAGTGCGGTCCCGCCAGCAGGATCGTAGTAGATGAACGTGAACCCGTTCACCAACCCAGACTGGGTCATGTGCAGATCGTCGGCAGGCCAACGCTGGGCCGAGCCACCGGTGTAGTAGAAGCCGGTGCTCGTGGTGGTGTTGTCGTACGCGGTGACCGGGCCATATGCGGCACTCACGCCAGAGCCGAGATGAATAGTCATCTGCTGGAACTGCACACCGTCCGGGATCTGAAAGACGTCAGCGAAGCTCATCACGCAGGCGGCGATGGCAACTAGAGTCAAAGAGATGCGCATTCTGCCTAACTCCTTTAGTCTGAAACATGGTTGGCCATCCACAGCAAAGCAGTAAGGTCCATCCACCTCAGGGGAGCATAGCAACGCAGCAACCACATTCTACCACAGAACCCGAATTCGCGCAAGATCGCCGTGTAGAGGCAGCGATTTCAGGTAGGCCTGCTTGGTTTGCCTGGAGGGGGTGCGAGAGTGGCTGAGCGGGGCCGCAGCTGCGGCCCCGCTCAGCAATACGCAAGAGGTCTGCCGTCACTTGCGTCGGCGAAGGCCGAGCAAGCCAACGAGACCCGCACCCACAGCCGTCACGGTTCCCGGCTCGGGGGCCATGGCGATCTCCGTATGGAAGTTCACCACTGGGTTGCCACCGAACCGGTACCACGCGCCATCGGTCCAGCTATAGAAGTCGTCGGTGCTGGCTCCGACCGAGGGCGGATCAGCGAGAAGCCATCCGGCCTCCGGGCTGTCCGAGCTATTGAAACCAAGGGACATCGGGATGAGGTTCGGAGCGCTGAACTCGAACCCGCCGGTGAGGTCTATGCTGACGATCCGAACGCCGTCACCGGGCAGTCCGCTGATGGTGTACCCAGTAATATGGTTGCCGTTGGCCATGTCGTTGAACCAGACGTCAACGGTGCTCTGGGCTTTGCCGCCGGCCGGTTCGTAGTAGCCCAGGTCCGTGGTGTTCGAGTAGACGATGTCCGGGCCATGCGCCCACGCCACCCGCGAGCGAGATTTTGAACTGACCGACTGGGCCGCTAAAGGTCTTGTAAGTGGCCAACGACTGGCCGAAGCTGACGGAACAAGCGGTCCATGCGGCGGCGATCACTAGCGTTCGCAGGTCGAGTATCTCCTTTGTCCGAGACATGAGTCGTCACCCCCAACCGTATTCGAGAGGCCATCTGGGCAAGGCACCCGCTGGGAGGCAGACCCCGGGCCAGTCCGCGGCCATGGATCCGCATGCCGGAAAGCAGGGGTTCTTCTGGCCGGCAGCAATCGGAGAGGGCCGCCCAGAGCGGCCCTCTCCATGAGATCCGGTAACGAACCGAGTCAGACTACTTCCTGCGGCGAAGGGCCAGTAGCCCGAGGCCAGTAGCAAGTGCGGCAATCGTGCCGGGTTCGGGGATCATTGCGATCTCCGCGCAGAAGTTGGCAACAACCGGGGGACCGCCGAACCAGTACCAGCCTGGCGTCTCGGGTGCCCAGATGTAGAACATGTCCTGGCTTGACCCGATCGTCGGCGGGTCATATATCAGCCAGCCGGCCTCGGGGCTGTTGGAGGAGTAAAAGCCGACGGACATGAGGATCCAGTCCGGCGAATAGAACTCGAATCCGGTGAGGTCCACGGAAACGATCCACGCGCCGTCTCCCGGTAGACCACTGATCGTGTAGCCGGTGATGTAAGAGCCGTCGTACAGGTTGTTGAACCAGACGTCGACCGAGGTCAACGCGGTGCCCCCTTCCGGGTCGTAGTATCCGAACGCAAACCCGTTGACGGTCCCGGGCCCAGTCATTAGAAGGTCATCGCCGCAGTCCCGGCCAGGAAAGTAGTAACCCAAGGCGTTGACCAAGTTCGAGTACGAGATGATCGGGCCGTAGGATTCAGTCCCAGCACCCCCCAGAGAGACGTTGAACTGCCCAATGGGCCCGTTGAAAGTCGAGTACGAAGCGAGCGACTGGCCGAATGCGAAAGACGCCGCAGCCAGTGCCGCGATAACCATTGAAGTTCGCATTCTTCAATCTCCTTTGTCATGAAAGGTCAGCCTCAAAGGCTCAACCAGTCCATCCAGACAAGGAGCGGAATGCACTGAAGCACCCCTATTATAACATGAGCTTCGCTTCGGCGCAAGATATAGCTAGTCAAAATGTATCTGCCGATGGGGCGTAAGCATGAGATCGGACACCTAGCCGTACTAAGGGAGAAGTGGGCAATCCCGCACGCAGGTCGAGGAGGAGTGAGACCCAACCCGGCGCTACTTCACTCGGCGACGCATCGAGGCTGTGAGCGGGAGCAAGCCGGCAAGGAGAATTGCGCATGCGCCGGGCTCCGGAACCACGTACACCTTGGAGTAGAAGTTCGCCGCGGGGCCGCCCCCGAAGTTGAACTCCGACCCGTCAATGCGAAACAGGTCGGAGCTGTTCCCGACTACTGGGCCGTCTGCGAGAAGCCACATGGCGGTCGAGTTGCTGAACACGATCTCCATCTCGATGTCCCGCGGGGCCACGAACTCGTACCCCGTTCCCCGAAGGTCGGCCCCCGCAATGAAGGCCGCCGAAGCCTCCGACTGAAGACCGGAGAAGCCGAACTCGGCGAGAAGGGCCCGCCCCGTTCCCATGTCGCCGTAGAATCTTACTAGTGCGTCCACCCCGAAACCGGTGCGCGAGTCGTAGTATGCAAACTCGAATCCAGTAACGAGACCCGCCGCGGCAAGCTGGATATCGTCACAGATGCCGACCTCGGCCCCGGCAGCATAGCCCAGATGGAGCGCGTCTCCGCTGGAATATCCAGCCACCAGCCCAGGAGCCATCCATGGACCGGGGTACAGGTTATCGTACGGGGCGGCGTTCGGCGTGACAACGGTCTGCGAGTGCACTGCGGCGCTCAGGAGCATGGACAGGAATAGGAACCGGTTGCGCATCTTCTTTCTCCCCTAGGCGTCCTTCCCGACGACCTGGCCTAGCTCCTGCAAACCTCGTGCCATCCGGCAACCGCCAATTCCAGGCGTTCGCCAGCAATCCCACACGCTCTATGTAACGCGCTTGCCGATTACCCGAAAGCATGTTAGAATGAAGTGAGAGTGCGCGCGTTCGTGCGAGGGTGCGTGCTTCCTTGTAAGTGCCTTTTCTTCTCGTGCACGCTCCGCTTCATAGGGATGGACACCCGGCCTCCTGGCGGCCGGACAGCGAAAAGGAGAACAACATGTCCAAATTCCTTAGCGCCTTGGCAGGTGCACTAGCCCTCAGCGTGTCCGCGCTTGCCCAGGGCATGCTTCTGGTGCCTGACTCCACTGCCGACGTCGTGCACGGGTTCGACCCATACGATGGTATCTACGTCGGCGTAGTGATACCGTTCTACTCAGGGTTCTCGACACCCATCAACGCCATCGACAGTACACGCGGAACCATCTATGTCAGCGACCAAGTCGCTGATGCGATCTACGAGTTCGACTACTCGGGCAACTACATTCGGACCATCACCAACTTGGCGAGCAGCGGGGTTGACAACATTCGGGGCATCGCGATTCGAGACGGATACCTGTACGTGACCAACGGTTCTGGCACCTGGAACAACACCATCCAGCGTTTCGATCTGGACGGCGGTAGCCAGAGTACCTTTGCCTCGACGAACCTCAGCAGCCCCTTCGACGTGTATTTCCGCGAGAATGACGTTCTCGTCAGCAACAGCTCGAGCGACGACATCGAGTGGTTCGACCTCGCGGGCGGGTATCTCGGGAAGTTCGTAGACTCCACGGGGGCCGGTAACGTCAACTTCCCGGAACAGATCGCTCGCAGGGCCAACGGCAACGTGCTGGTGGCGGGCTTTAGCCCGGCTATCGGCATTTACGAGTACGACTCCGAGGGCGTCTTGCTCAATTTCTACGCGTTCGGTAATGGCAACCGAGGCGTCTACGAGCTAGGTAATGGTGACATCATGTTCACCGATGGTAACGGTGTCTATCGCATTGACAGTGTCACCGGCAGCCTGGTGACACTGAAGACGGGAGGAAGCTTCCGCTTCATCGAGTGGGCGCCGGTGCCTGAGCCGAGCGCGCTTGCGGGGCTGAGCTTCGCGTTCCTCGGCGTCGTGACGATGCTGCGGAGGCGCAGATAGCTCCATTTTCATCTTGAGAGTCGTGGCCTCGGCGACTGCCGGGGCCACATGTCTATGAGCGAAGGCGCACCCTACGACAGCAGCGGCTCCAGGTACATCTGAGCGGTCTCCGCCATCCGGCGGAACCATGCGCCATCGGGTGAAAGCAGGGGCAACCACCAGGCCGAAGGACGATGGTTGGTGTGAATCAGCCCCTCGACTGTCAAAACCGCATTCCTCACCATGCGCAACCGAGCAAGGTCCGCCTCGCGCTCGATGGCACGCCTTGCCTCACGAACCGCGCGAGCCTCCAAAGAACCGAACGCTGCTCGACGACGGGTGCGGGCGTCCGCAATCGCCGCTCTTACTTCCCGCATCCGCGAGCGCAGCAGCGCCAGACGAACGTCGAACTCCGCGGCCCGCCGTTCCTCCTCGGTCCTTATCTCTGCGTCAACCGCCTCGCCCTCCGCGAGTCGATCGAGCAGCGGTCTCATGCGTGCGCGGAAGTCCTCACCCTTTTTCCGCTCTAGTTCGGCGTATTCCCGTTTGGAGGCGCGAAGCTCTGCAAAGAGTGCCGCGACCTGCTCGCGCGAGGCCGAGTCCTGTTCCTCCAGCACTCGCACCTGGGACAGCAGGCGCTCGTAGTCCTGCTGCAACACGTCCCATCTTCCACGACACCGCCTCTGCAGCAGCGCCATCAGGTCTCGCGGCCGGTGAATGGTTGCCAGCTCGTCGAGCAGGGCCCGTTGCTCCCCGACGACGGCACGCCAACGCTGTGCGAATGAGGGACCCTGGATCTCGTCCTGTCCGAAGGCGTTGGCCAGGTGTTCCGGCAGACGAATCCAGGTCTGCGTCGCGCTTAGCGACGACCACGTCTCGTACCGAATGCGCAGAATAGGGTGTTGCTCGATGGGGATTCCCGAGGCTCGCAACAGGTCGTTCATTCTCCTCGTCCGCGACACGTACATCGAGCCTTCCTCGTGAAACACGAACAGAAACTCGGCGGATAGCATCGCTACGAGCGTGACTGCCTTGCCTACTACCGGCACCGGTCCCCCGAAAGCCTCGGAGAGCCGGACCGCCAGTTCCGCGGCAGAACGGATCGGCGCCCGCAGGCTGAAGAACATCGGCTGCGGCGTCATGATCACGATGTACTTGTCGGTCAGCCGTAGGGTCCCCCGGCCACGTCCGGGGACGATCACGTCGAAGGGTAGGGCGCCTGGGCCGAAGCGCTCCAGACCGTACATGGCCGCACCTTCGAGCGCGTCGTTGTAGGCCTTTTCGCAGATAGGTCGCGTCTCTGGTTGCAGAAACAGGTCCAGTAGGCGAAACCGGGGCAGATGTGCGGTGTCGGCATCGAGGCGGAGGAGCTCCGAGGTGGCGACCATCCTAACGTTCTCTGGCCCGTAGCGCAATAGCTGAGCGTACATCCGGCGCAGGCACCACCCGTACAAATCTCGCAGCGTCGAGTCGGGGTTCTCGACGCAGAACTCGTGCACGCAGCCCATCAAGTCATCGGCGAACCGCTGAGCCTCAGCGCGATGCTCGGGACACGGTAGGCAGGAAAGCGTGTTCTCGATGCCCCAGCGCAGTAGCGATTCGATCGCAGTGCCAATCTCGCGTAGAGGAATCTCTCCGGCCACGCGATGGTCATCGCCCACCTTTGCTAGCCCGCGCCACCCCCAAGCTTCCGTCTTCTGCTCCAACAGCGCGTCGCGTCCACCCGGATAGTCACGGGCAATGCGGTCGAACGCAACACCGTGCTCGAGGTAGAGGTCCCTCGAAACGACGGTCTCGCAGCCGAAGAGCTGAGATATCTCCCCCGCAGCAGTCCAAAGGTCCCTGGTCGAGCCGTCATTCTTTGGGAGGAGACGGTATCCGTCACCGGCTCCGGCGTGCCCAGGCAGCTTGGAAAAGTAGTCGGTGTCGTGGACGCCGAGCAGCATCTGAATCGGCATTCCGTGGTCGTCCAGCGCGCGCCGCAAAATGGCCTTGATCGGCTCGTCCCAGAAGACCGTCTGTCCCAGCGTGAGCAGCCTGGTGTCGGGGTACGCAGTGGCGATGTGGGCAAGCGTCTCGCAGACGCTCGATGTGTATTCGAGTGGCTCGACTGCGGCCGATGGATTGCCAGACTGCGCTGGATCGGAGGAATTCATGCTTCAAACTACTACGAGGCCCTACGGCGTGCGTTCGCACACGCAGCCAAAGGCCCGTGTTACCGAGTATGGTACCCGTCTCCGGAAGAGGCTAAGCAGCAGCCTGTCTGAGCCTTAGCAGGAACCGTCGAAGGGTGCCGGCAGAGTCGCCGATCAGGTCCACGAACTCCAGAGCGAAGATGCCTTCCTCGACGATTCGAGTGCAGATGGACAACGCGCGGATGGACGGCTCGTCCGGTGCCGGAATCGTAAGATGGTAAAGGCAGCCCACCGTGGGGGCTATCTCGGCGGCGACCCGCGCTCCGTGCTGGGAAAGGTCCACGAGTCGTGCGTCTCGGCTGCCAACCTCCATGCCGCCTTCGATCCCCGCGACGAACGACAGCGAGCAAGGTGTGTCAGCAGCAGGGAGCCGCTCCGATCGCCGCCTCTCCAAGTTCTCCTGGCCGAGAACCTTTACCTCACACACCACGGCGTCGCCACGGACCACCCACTCGACCACTTCGCAACCCAGCTTGTGGTGCATCCCTTCCAGCCTATACAGGACGGACACCTGGGCGCCCCGTCTCAGCGGAGGCGTGGCCCCGACCAGGCGCAAGGTCAGTGGCTCGGTGCGAGCGACCCCGCCGGGGAATACCTGTCCCGGAGCGGCATCGTGAGCGAGCAACAGAACTTCTTGACCCTGGCGGGGGTAGTCGGTGCGAAGCATAGCAGTCCTCCCGAGATGGGCCAAGGGCCCTCATCAAGATTCTCGGATGCAGCGGGAGGCTTCCCTAGCGTCGTCAGCCCGCTACCACCCGTAGCGGCGACCTTGCTGCGGAGCTCTCTAGCTCCTGGGGATCGAGGGGAATCTCCCGGTATAGGCTGTCCCGCTCGACCGGGGTCCGCCCGGCTTCCCGGATGATGTCCATCATGCGCCGAACGGTCAGCGCTTGCTGCTTTTCACCGGGCGCGTCGTCCGCATAGGTGATCTCGTACTCATGGACCGTACCGTCGAGATCGTCTGCACCGTACCACTGGGCGACTTGGGACACCGCGGGCGTGTTCATGATCCAGAACGACTTGATGTGCGCAAAGTTGTCCAGCAGCAGACGGGAGACGGCGATGTTGCGCAGGTCCTGCTCGCCCGTCGTGTGCGGCAGGTGCTCCAGCTCCGTGCCCTCCGGGTGGAAGGCGAGAGGGGTGATGGCGAGGAAGTGCCCGGTCTCGTCCTGTAGGTCCCTCAGTTGGAGCAGGTGTTCGACCCGCTCCTCGTCGGTTTCGATGTGTCCGTAAAGCATGGTAGCGTACTGCGGCAGTCCGGCTCGGGCAGCCGCCCGCGCCACATCCTTCCACTCTTCGCCATCTAGCTTGCGGTGGAACAGTTCTTGGTGAACCCGTTCACTGAGGACCTCGATACCGCCGCCTGGAAGGCTGTCTAGTCCGGCTTCCTTCAGGTCGGCCAGCGTTTCGTCTACGGTCTTCTTGCCCACGCGTGCAATCTCGACGATCTCGACGGCGGTGAAGGCCTTGACGTGCACACCCGGCCTGGCCTCCTTCACGGCTCGGAGCAGGTCTAGGTAGTAGTCGTAGGGTAGTCGCGGGTTCACGCCGCCCACCATGTGAACCTCCGTGATGGGGGCGTGGCTATAGCGCTTCAGCCGCTCGCACACCTGCTCGGGGCTCAACGTGTAGGGGGCCGGGCCGCCCTTCTTGGCATAGAAGGAGCAGAATTTGCAGAACTTGTTACAGACGTTGGTGTAGTTGACGTGGTGGTTGCGGATGAAGAAGGTCCTATCGCCGTGCAGGCGTTCGCGCACCGCGTTGGCGAGCAGCCCGACACCCGTGAGGTCCTTCGTGCGGTACAGCAGCAGCCCGTCCGCGAAGCCGAGTCGCTGTCCGCTGCGCACCTTGTCACACAGCGGCCTTAGGTCCGGTGCGACGAGCCTCTCGAGTTCCATCCCCATTCCCCCGACTGCGCAGTGTACCCACCCGACATCTGCTTTCCGACCAGGCCCTGGCAGCGTGGTTCCGGCGTCCCGCCGGTTCCGATACTCATCGCCGGGACGGCGATGCCACGGTTTCGATACTCATCGCCGGGACGGCGATGCCACGCACATCGCCGGGACGGCGATGCCACGGTTCCAGCCTCATCGCCGGGACGGCGATGCCACAGCGCAGATCCTACGGGGCTCCCGCCGGACAGAGCGGCCCGGGCAATCCCCGTAGTGCCAGGAGATGGGATCAGGCACCCTCGAGGCTCCGACCGAGGTATAGATACAAGAGGCGTCCAGGTGGGAGGTCCGACCTGGACAGCATGTTATCTGGGGGACAGAGTATGAGCATCATTCGCAACGGGCTCGTCGTGCTCGTCTGTTGCATGGCCGTCGCCGCGGTTGCCCGTATAGGGTACGTCAAACTGTTTCATGACACGTACAAGCCGACCGGAGAACTCGCCAAGCTGAAGTGCGAGGTCTGTCATGTGGGCAAGACCAACAAGCTGAATCCTTACGGTCAGGCGCAGGCCGACGCCATGAAGAAGGCCAAAGCTAAGACCCTCACGGCTGAAATCCTGAAGTCCCTCGACAAGCTGGACTCGGACAAGGACGGCATGTCCAACATTGACGAGATCAAGACGGGTCGGAACCCGGGCGTGCCGGACAAGAAGTAGCTACTCGTCGAGCTGCAGCACACTGAGAAAGGCTTCTTGGGGTACCTCGACGGCCCCAATGCTCTTCATCCGCTTCTTACCCTCCTTCTGCTTCTCTAGTAGCTTGCGCTTGCGCGTGATGTCCCCGCCGTAGCACTTGGCTGTCACGTGCTTTCGGAAGGGTTTGACAGACTCCGCAGCAATCACCTTCGCCCCGATGGCCGCTTGGATGCGCACCTCGAACTGCTGCCTCGGCACCACCTTGCGCAGCCGCTCCACCATCGCCCTAGCACGTGTATATGCCTTGTCGGCGTGGGTGATGAAAGACAAGGCGTCCACCGGCTCCTGATTGAGCAGGATGTTCACCTTCACCATCTTGCTCGGCTCGTATCCTGCGAACTCGTAGTCTAAGCTCGCGTATCCCTTCGTTCGGCTTTTCAGCGCGTCGAAGAAGTCCATCAAGATCTCCGCGAGTGGCAGCTTGTAGTGGAGCAACGTGCGGTTGTGGCTGGGGTACTCCATTTTGATGAAGGCGCCTCGCCGCTCCTGAGCCAGCTTCATCACGGCACCGACGAAGTCGCTCGGGACGATGATCGTGGCGTCCACCACCGGCTCTTCGATGCGTTCGATGTAGTGCGCTTCCGGCATCTCGGCTGGGTTAGATACCTCCCGCCACTCGCCGTTGGTCATGTGAACGCGATAGTTCACGGTTGGAGAAGTCAGGATGAGGTCCAGGCCGAACTCGCGCTCCAGTCGCTCTCGGGCGATATCCATGTGGAGCAGGCCGAGGAAGCCGCAGCGGAAACCGAAGCCGAGCGCCTCCGAGGTCTCCGGCTCGTAGTGGATGGAGGCGTCGTTCAGGTGCAGCTTCTCGATAGCGTCCCTCAGGTCCTCGTAGCTCTCCCCGTCGGTGGGGTAGAGGCCGCAGAACACCATCGGTTGCGCCCTGCGATATCCGGGCAGCGCTTCGGAGGCGGGATGCAGAGCGTCGGTCACGGTGTCACCGACATTGGCCTCGCCAATCTCCTTCATCGCGGCGGTCAGGAACCCGACTTGGCCCGTCGTCAGCTCCTGTGCCAGTTCCATCTTCGGACGGAACACGCCGACCTGGTGGACTTCATACACGGAGCGCGTCGCCATCATCTTGATTTTCTGATTGCGGCGGATTGCGCCATCCACCACGCGGATGTATGCCACAGCTCCCTGATAGCTGTCGAAGTGGCTGTCGAAGATGAGTGCGCGAAGAGGCTTGTCCGGGTGGCCGAAGGGCGGCGGGATGCGGTGCACGACCGCTTCCAGAACTTCGTCCACGCCTTCACCGGTTTTTGCGCTGATCAGGATGGCGTCCGAAGCGTCGATGGCCAGAGCGTGCTCGATCTCCTCCTTGGTGCGCTCCACGTCGGCAACCGGAAGATCGATCTTGTTGATGACGGGGATGATCTCGAGGTTGTTCGACATCGCCATGGAGGCGTTGGCGATGGTCTGCGCCTCGACGCCTTGCGTCGCATCCACCACCAGCAGCGCGCCCTCGCAGGCGGCAAGGCTGCGGCTCACTTCATAGGTGAAGTCCACGTGGCCCGGGGTGTCTATCAGGTTGAAGCTGTAGGTCTCGCCGTCCTTAGCGGTGTATGGCAACGAGACCGCGGTCATCTTGATGGTGATGCCGCGTTCGCGCTCGAGGTCCATCTGATCCAGCATCTGCTCCTGCGCCTCGCCACGCACCACGCCGGTCTTCTCTAGGATTCGGTCAGCGAGAGTGGACTTGCCGTGGTCTATGTGAGCGATGATGCAGAAGTTGCGGATTCTCGACTGGTCGGCGGTCATTGGTCAGGCGGATTCTAGCCGACACCGCCCCCCAACTGCCAGAAAGGACCTTGCTCTGTGGCATCGCCGTCCCGGCGATGTGTTTGGGCCGTGGCATCGCCGTCCCGGCGATGTGTTTTGGGCCGTGGCATCGCCGTCTCGGCGATGGGTTCGGGACTGTGGCATCGCCGTCCCAGCGATGTGTTTTGGGCCGTGGCATCGCCGTCT